>NZ_JASKYT010000119.1:0-18132 GCF_041028275.1 Streptomyces sp. PU-14G | reverse complement strand
GGACGAGGGCGGGCGTGGCGCGGGGTGAGGGCTGGCGTGGAGGCGGCGGCGCACCACATAGGCTGGGCGCGTTCCGCAGTCCGTTGTTGAGCCACCCAGGAGACGCACGTATGACCGCTGCCGTCACTCCCTCCCTTCCTTCCGCCATGGAGCGGCCGCACTTCATCGGGATCGGTGGCGCGGGGATGTCCGGTATCGCGAAGATCCTGGCGGTGCGCGGGGCGCGGGTCGCGGGCAGCGACGCGCGGGAGTCCGCGACGGCTGACGCGCTGCGTGGTTTCGGCGTCACCGTGCACATCGGGCACGCCGCGGGTCACCTGGCGCCCGACGCGACCGTGGTCGTGATCTCCAGCGCCATCCGGGAGGACAACCCGGAGATGGTCGAGGCCAGGCGGCGGGGCCTGCCCGTGCTGCACCGGGCCGACGCGCTCGCCGCGCTGATGGCGGGTCTGCGACCGCTGGCCGTGGCCGGAACGCACGGGAAGACGACGACGACGTCGATGCTCGCCGTCAGCCTGGCCGACCTGGGTCTCGACCCCTCGTACGCGATCGGCGGCGATCTGGAGGGTCCTGGGTCGAACGCCCACCAGGGCACGGGTGAGATCTTCGTGGCGGAGGCGGATGAGAGCGACCGCAGCTTCCACAAGTACGCGCCCGAGGTGGCGATCGTGCTCAACGTCGAACTCGACCACCACGCCAACTACGCCTCCATGGAGGAGATCTACGAGTCCTTCGGTATCTTCGCCGGGCGGATCGCGGAGGGCGGCACGCTCGTCGTCTCCGCCGATCACGAGGGCGCGCGGGAACTGACGCGCCGCCTGCGGGCCGAGGGCGACCGCAAGCTCACGGTGCGTACGTACGGGGAGGCAGAGGACGCCGACGTACGGGTCCTGCGGATCACTCCGAAGGGGCTGACCAGCGAGGTCGCCGTGGTGCTCGACGGCGAGGAGCTGACCTTCGGCGTCTCGGTCCCCGGCAGGCACTACGCGCTGAACGCGGTGGCCGCGCTCACGGCGGGCGCGGCGCTGGGCGTGCCGGCGGGTGAGCTGGCGCGGGCGCTCGGCTCCTACACGGGCGTCAAGCGACGGCTTCAGCTCAAGGGGCTCACCGGGGGCGTGCAGGTGATCGACTCCTACGCCCACCATCCCACCGAGATGACCGCGGACCTGGAGGCCATCCGCGGCGGCGCGGGGGAGGGGCGGGTGCTGGTGGTCTTCCAGCCGCACCTCTTCAGCCGCACCCAGGAGCTCGGCAAGGAGATGGGCGAGGCGCTGGCCCTGGCCGACGGGTCGGTCGTGCTGCCGGTCTACCCGGCGCGCGAGGACCCCATCCCTGGCGTCACCAGCGCGCTGATCACCGACGCCGCCCAGGCCGCGGGGGCCGCGGTGCGCGGGGTCGAAGCGCCCGAGGACGCGGTGGCCGCCGTGGCGGGAATGGCCGAGTCCGGTGATCTCGTTCTCACCATGGGAGCCGGGGACGTCACCGAGCTGGGGCCCCGGATCCTCGCCAAGCTGGCAGAGTGAGCACCGAGGAGCGAGCCGAGATGGCATACGAAGTCGACAGGACCGAGGAGCAGTGGCGGGCGGAGCTGACGCCCGAGGAGTACCACGTGCTGCGCGAGGCCGGTACGGAGCGGCCGTTCACCGGCGAGTACCACGACACGGAGACGACCGGCGTGTACCAGTGCCGGGGCTGCGGCGCCGAGCTGTTCCGCTCCGACACCAAGTTCGCCTCCCACTGCGGCTGGCCCAGCTTCTACGACCCGGCGCAGACCGAGGCCGTCGAGCTGCTGACCGACCGCTCCCTGGGCATGGTCCGCACGGAGGTCCGCTGCGCCCGCTGCGGGTCCCACCTCGGACACGTCTTCGAGGGAGAGGGCTACCCGACCCCGACGGACCAGCGCTACTGCATCAACTCGGTCTCGCTGAAGCTGGTGCCGCGCGAGAGCGCCGGCTGAGTCACGGCGCGCAGCCCCCGCCGAGGTGCCGCGCGCCTCGCCGAGGCCTCACGCAGCCGCCGCCGAGGTGCCGCGCAGCACCGCTGAGGCCTCGCGCAGCCGCCGTCTGAGATGCCGCCGCGCCGCCGTCGTCTGAGCCCCGCCGCGTCGCCGCGCCGCCGTGCCGCCGCCGCTGAGGTGCCGCGCGCAGCCGTCGACGCCGCGCCTGCGCTGTCGCCGTTGAGGTGCCGCGCGTAGCCGTCGACGCCGCGGTCGGCGGCGTCGCCGCTGAGGTGCCGCGTGCAGCCGCCCGCCGGGCCGGGCGTCGGCGGCCACCCGTCGGGGTCCGCCGACAGCCACCCGCGGGGTTCCGGGGCCCGCCGGGGTGCCGGACGACCGTCCGCTCCCCGAGGCGCGTCGCGGGGCCACGGCGCGCGGCGCGGCGCGCGAAACGCGCGGGGGCGCGCTGTGTGCCTCGTCTCTCCCCGCGGAATACGGGACGGTCCCCGGCCGTTCATTTGTACGCTGCACGTGAGTGAGAGACTGCGGTACGTACACAGCAGAAGAGCGAAAGGGCGGGGTCGACGCGTGGGGGAGAGCGTGGGAGCGAGTGCCGGGGCGCACATACGCACCGAGGGGGACCGAGGCTCAGGGGGCGGACGGTGGCTGGTGCCTGTGCTGGCGTTCGGCGGGATCTCCGTCGCCGTCATGCAGACCCTCATCGTGCCGGTCGTCGCCCAACTGCCCGCCCTGCTGGGTACGTCCACATCCAACGCCTCGTGGGTGATCACCTCCACGCTGCTGTCGGGCGCCGTCGCGACGCCGATCATGGGGCGCCTCGGTGACCTGTACGGAAAGCGGCGGATCGTGCTCCTCAGCCTCGGGCTGATGGTCCTCGGCTCGCTGATCTGCGGGTTCACCTCCGCGCTGGTGCCGATGGTGGCCGGGCGGGCCGTGCAGGGCTTCGCCATGGGAGCCATTCCGCTGGGCATCAGCATCATGCGGGACGAACTGCCGCCCGAGCGGCTGGGCTCCGCCATGGCGTTCATGAGCTCGTCACTGGGGGTGGGCGGTGCGCTGGGGATGCCGCTGGCCGCGTGGGTCGCCCAGTACACCGACTGGCACGTGCTGTTCTTCGGCGCCGCGGGCATCGGCGTGGTGGCCATGGTGCTGGTGCTCCTCCTGGTGCCCGAGTCCCCGCTGCGGACCCCGGGCCGCTTCGACGTGCTCGGCACCCTGGGGCTCTCCGCCGGTCTGGTGACCCTGCTGCTGCCCATCTCCAAGGGCGGCGACTGGGGCTGGGGCAGCCCGACGGTACTGGGCCTGTGGGGCGCCTCCGCGCTGATCTTCCTGGCGTGGGGCCTGCTGGAACTGCGGATCACCGACCCGCTCGTGGACCTGCGGACCACGGTCCGCCGCCAGGTGCTGCTGACCAACCTGGCATCGATCATGGTCGGGCTGGCCTTCTACGCGCTCACCCTCGTACTGCCCCAGATCCTCCAACTGCCCGCCGCCACCGGCTACGGGCTGGGCCAGTCGATGGTCGTCTCCGGGCTGTGCGTGGCGCCGATGGGCATCGCGATGATGCTCGTCTCGTCCCTGTCGGCGCGGCTGTCCCAGGCGCGGGGGCCCAAGGTGTCGCTGATGACGGGCCTGGTGATCCTCGCCGCCTCCTACCTGCTGGGCACGGTGCTGCTGAGCGCCGTGTGGCAGACCGTGCTGCTGTCCGTGCTGATCGGTGTGGGCATCGGCATCGCCTACTCCGCGATGCCCGCGCTCATCCTCGGCGCCGTGGACCCGTCCGAGTCCGGCGCGGCCAACGGGCTGAACACGCTGATGCGGTCGATCGGCACCTCGACATCGAGCGCCGTGGTCGGCGTCGTCCTCGCACGGATGAGCAGCCCGCTGGGCGCGACGCGCGTGCCCAACCTGGACGGCTTCCGCACCGCGTTCCTCATCGCCTCGGGAGCCGCTCTGCTCGGCCTGCTGATCGCGGCGTTCCTGCCGTCGTCCGCGACGAAGCGCGCGGCGGGTGCGGCGGCCCCCGGCGACCTGTCCGACCCGCACCTGGTGCAGCGCGGCGGGCCCGGCGCGGGCCCCGCGCCCCGCCGCGAGACTGTCCCGGTCCTCGGGGAGGGCCAGCCCGGCCCCCGCGTCGGCAGCCGGCCGACCGCCCCCGGGCTGCGTCCCCGCGGCAAGTCTGGTGACGGCCCGCTCGCGGCCGAGGAGGACGTGCTGTAGGCCCGGCCGCAGGGGGACGTGCTGGAGGCCCGGCCGCAGGAGGCGCGCTGGAGGCCCGACCGCTCCCGGGCGACGGCTGCGCCGCGCCGGCGGTCCCCTGGCGGCCCCCTGGTGCCGCCGGGGTCACGCGTGCTGGTGCAGGCCCCTTCCGGCCAGCGTGAGGAACGTTTCGCCGACCGCCTCGCTCAGCGTGGGGTGCGGGTGGATGTGCTGGGCGATGTCCGCCGGTGAGGCGTCCCAGGCGACCGCGAGTTGGGACTCGGCGATCATTTCGGAGACGTGCGGGCCCACCAGGTGGACGCCCAGCACCCGCCCCTCGCCGCCCTGTTCGGCGACGACCTTCACCATGCCGCCCTGGCCGTGGACCATGCCCTTGGCGGTGGCCGTCAGCGGCATCACGTTGGCGCGCACCTCGTGCCCCGCCGCGCGGGCCTCGGCCTCGCTCAGGCCGACCGAGGCGGTCTGCGGGCTGGAGTAGGTCACGCGTGGCACGGCCGCGTAGTCCACGGGGCGTGGCGCCAGGCCCGCCAGCGTCTCGGCGACGAGGAGCCCTTCCGCGAACGAGGCGTGCGCCAGCCCCAGGGAGGGCGGCGGCAGCAGGTCACCGACGACGTGGATGCCGGGGGTGGCCGTCTCGAAGGTGTCCCAGCGCGCGGGCGGCAGGTATCCCCGCTCGTCGGTCGTCAGCCCCGCGGCCTGGAGCCCCAGCCCTTCGGTGACCGGAACCCGCCCCACCGCGACCAGCAGCCGCTCGGCGGCGAGCACCGTCCCCTCGCCTCGCGGAGGCTGGATACGGGCCTCGATGCCGGGCCCGACGCGGTGCGCGTCCAGCAGCCTGGCGCCCGTCAGCACGGTGATGCCGCGCTTCTTCAGCGCGCGGGTCAGGTGGCGGCTGGTGTCCTCGTCCTCCAGGGGCAGCAGTCTGTCCGCCGCCTCCACCAGCGTGACCTCGGCGCCCATGGAGCGGTGGAAGGAGGCGTACTCGACACCGATCGCGCCGCCGCCCAGCACCAGCACGCTGCGCGGCAGGCCCGGCGCGAAGAGGGCGTCGTCGCTGGTGACGATGTGCGCCCCGTCGGGTTCGAGCCCCGGCAGCGTACGGGGCCTGGAGCCGGTCGCCAGCACGAGACCGCGCCGCGCCGTCCACCGCTCGCCTCCCCCGTGTGCCGTGGCGTCTCCGCGGGCCGTGGTGGTGACGTCGACCTCCCGTGCACCTGCCAGCGTGGCGGTTCCCCGCACCACGGTGACGCCGGCCTTGACCAGTTGGCCCTCCACGCCCTTGTGGTTGCGCGAGACGATGTCGTCCCTGGTGGCCACCAGCGCGTCCCAGTCGACGCTGTCCAGCGTCGCCTTCACGCCCCACCTCTCGCGTGCCTCGGACACCCCGTCGACCAGTTCGGCGGCGTGCAGCATCGCCTTGCTGGGCACGCACCCCCGGTGCAGACAGGTGCCCCCGACCAGGTCGCGCTCGATCAGCGCGACGTCCAGGCCGAGATGCGCGGCGCGAAGGGCCGTGCTGTAGCCGCCCGTTCCGCCGCCGATGACGATCACGTCTGTGGTGTTCCCGCTCATGGGCCAAGCCTCCGCCGCGGCTGGCCGATGAGTCCAACGCAATGCTTCTATGGTTGCGATGAACAGCGCTCATGGAGAGGGCGGGGAGAGGCTCGTGAGTCTGCGGCAGATGGAATACCTCGTCACGGTCATCGAGGAGACGTCCTTCACCCGTGCCGCCGAGACCCTGCACGTGACGCAGTCGGCGCTCTCGCACCAGATCAAGGCGCTGGAACGCGAGGTGGGCGGACCGCTGTTGGAGCGGCTGCCGCGCGGGGTGCGGCTCACCCCCATGGGCAGGGCGTTCCTCCCGGACGCCGAACTGGCCGTCCGCAGCGCCCGGCAGGCGCGCCGCGCCGCGCGGGCCGCGGCCGGGTCCTGCGGTGGCGAACTCCAGATCGCGACCGTGCACGGCCTGGCCGTGGGCGTCCTGACGGACGCGGTCGCGCGGATGCGGCGGCTGCACCCGGCCGTGGAGCTGCGGCTGCGCGAGTACGTGACGGAGGACGAGCTCCGTGAGCGGATGGCTCGCGGGATCGCCGACCTCGCCGTCGGCTTCCAGCTCCGTGACTGGCCGGGCCCCTCCTGGGAGATCGGCGAGGAGAAGGTGGTACTCGTCGTCCCGCCCGACGACCCGCTGCGCGGGCGTGGGGAGGACGGCGGCGCGCCGGTGCGGCTTGAGGAGCTGGCCGACCGCGGTTGGGTGCGGTGCGGGATGGAGCCGTGGATCGAGGGGCAGCAGTTCCTCGACCGGGTCTGCGGGCAGGCGGGGTTCGTTCCGCGGACCGCCGTGCGCGTCGAGCACCCCACGACGGCCGCGCGCATGGCCGCCGCGGGCGCGGGCGTGTGCCTGATCTCCGCCCACCTGGCACCCGCGCTCGTTCCGGCGGACCAGCTGATCGGTGTCGGCCCGCCCTGGCGCCGCCCGGTGACGGCCTTCTGCCGGTCCGAGCCGACGGGCGCGGCGCACGCCTTCCTCCGGCTGCTGGCCGAGCGGCGGCCAGGGGCGTAGCGGCGCCGGCCGGCCGGCGGCCCACGCCCGTTCCACGGCGGCGGGGGCAGGGCCGAAGCGTGGGCGCCACACCCGAGGTGTCATGCGAACGTACGTACCCGCCCTGGGCCATTTCGTGTGTCCTGTCCGTGCCGGGGGAGATCCACGGGGGTTAGCGTCGGGCGATGGCTGGAGCACTGGTGACGACATACCGCACGGTGATCGGCCTGGGAGGGGGGCCACTCCTGCCCGCCGTCTCGTTCCTGGGACGGCTGCCGACCGCGATGTGCCAGCTCGGCTCGCTGCTGCTGGTGGCACGTACCAGCGGCAGCCTCGCCACCGCAGGCCTGGTGGGGGGCGCGTTGGCGGCTGGACAGACGGTGGGGGGACCGGTGGTCGGGCGGCTGGCCGACCGGCTTGGACAGCGTCCGGTCGTGCTGGTCGCCGCCCTCCTGAACGCGTGCGCCGTCACCGGGCTCGTCACCGGCGCGCTCGGCCGCGCGCCGACCGCGGGCCTGGCGGCGCTCGGCGTCCTCGTCGGACTGAGCGTGCCGCAGGTGGGCCCGTTGTCGCGCTCCCGCATGGTCGCGCTCGCACGGCACGCGGAAGCGGACGAGCGCACGGTCTCGGGGGTGCTGTCACTGGAGGGCACGCTGGACGAGACCTCGTTCGTGCTCGGTCCCGCGCTGGTGGGCGTCGCCGCGACGGTGGCGCACCCCGCGGTCGCGCTCGGCCTGGCGGCGGCGCTGCTCGCGGTGTGCGGCGTCGCGTTCGCGCTGCATCCGACAGCGCGGGCCGTCGCACCGGTGGGCGGTGGCCGCAGGGGCGCCCCTTCTCAGGGCAGCGGCCTCCGAGACCCCCGGCCCGAGGGCAGCGCCCTGGCAGGTGCCGAGGTCGGACGTGGGAGGCACCGGCGGCGCGGCACCGTCTACGCGCTGCGCTCCTCCGCGGCGTTGCAGGGCGCCATGTTCGGGGCCTGCCAGGCGGGCATCACGGCGCTCACCGAGGAGCTGGGCGCCCCCGGCCAGTCGGGGCTGGTCTACGCCGCCATGGGTGTGATGAGTGCCGTGGTGGGGCTCGCCATGGCCTCCGTGCCATCCGGCGTGACGCTCACGGCCAGGTGGCGCGCGGCGACCTGCGCCGCCCTGGTGCTGGCCCTGCCGCTGCTGGTGGTGCACAGCCTGGGGTGGCTGTACGTCGTCGTCGTGGTCCTCGGCAGCGCGTACGCCCCGCACTTGATCACGCTGTTCTCCCTCACGGAGCGGGTGGTGCCCGCCGCCCGGCTGGGCGAGTCGATGGCGTTCATGACCAGCGGCATCATCGGCGGCCAGGCGCTCGCCCTGATGGCCGCGGGTCCCGTGGCCGAGAAGTACGGTCCGGGCGCCGCCTTCGGGGTCGCGGTGGGCACCGCCGCCGCGGCGTGCGCGCTCGCCTGGGCGGCTCGTCCTGAGAGGGCGCGGGAAGGGCACGGCGGCGCGCTCGCGCCCGCCTCGTCGGCCGGGTGACCGCGCCGGGAGGCGCGCCGCCGTGGAGGGCCGTGCCGCACATGCCCACGGCGGTGGCCGGCCGGCGGACGCGGGGCCTGGGGATCAGCGGTGAATTCCCCGTGCCGGTCGTGCCGGTGCGGTAGCGCGGAGCGTCCCCGAGACGGTAGTACGGGGCCTTGTCGGGGTGTGCCG
The DNA here is from genome assembly GCF_041028275.1 of Streptomyces sp. PU-14G. Classification (NCBI taxonomy): domain Bacteria; kingdom Bacillati; phylum Actinomycetota; class Actinomycetes; order Kitasatosporales; family Streptomycetaceae; genus Streptomyces; species Streptomyces sp. PU-14G. Next base: position 9,734 of record NZ_JASKYT010000119.1, on the reverse strand, counting down.
TACCCGCAAGGGATACGCGCGCTCCGGCAGGACCTGCACAGGAGTGTCTCTTCCCCGTCGTCACGCCGCTGCGGCACCGTGCGGTGCGCGGCGGACCGCGGGGGACCCGGCCGTCATCCGAGCCCGTGCGTGCGTACGGGCACCCGAAGTTGACAGGGGTTACGGGTGCGGCTGTGAGAGGGCCGCAGTAGTCTTCCTTGATCGAACAGCGGGGGTCGGACCGGGGTGCGGAAGGCGGTGCGCAGTTGGGCTCGGGAGGGTTTGAACTCCCCCCAGGTGACGGCGGTGAGGGGCCGGACGGTGGCGGAGCCGCCGCCCAGGACGGAACGGCCGACGACCCGCCGGGCGGTTGGGAAACGGGCGTGCCGCCCCGGAGCGGGCTGGGGGAGGCCGGGCTCCAGCCGGGCGCGGTTCCGCTGGCCCGCCCCATGGAGATCGGCGCGGACGTGGGGTGGGACGAGAGCGACTGGGCGCAGGTGCGCACCAGGGCGCAGCGCGCCGGGCGCGCCTACGTGTGGCTGAACCTGGTCGAACAGCGGATGCGCGCGGTCGTCTCCGCGGTGCTGCGGCCGATCTACGAGCCGGTGCACGGCGAGGAGTGGGTCGTCGCCGCCGCGGGCCCCGCGGGGCAGGAGTGGGTGCAGCGGGCCGTCGCCGTGCGGGAGGTCAGCCGCCGCAAGGGCTATCTGCTCGATCCGGCGGACGACACCCTGATCTCTTTCCTCACCCTGCCGCAGTTGCGCGAGCTGATGGTGCAGCACTGGCCCTGCTTCGAGCCGTACTTCGCCGACCGCAGGGAGGTGGAGCTGGGGCTGGACGAGCTGGAGGTCGCCCGCAGCGCGGTGGCACGCAACCGCGCCCTGTCTCAGACGGTGCTCGCGCAGGCCGAACGGATGTGCCGCAGGCTGCTGAAGGTGCTGGGTGCCGCCCCGCAGGGCGCGGCCTCGGTCGAGAGGCTGCCCGTCGACGCCGTCGAGGAGCTGGTCGGAGACCGGTTCGCCGACGTCGTCGGCGTCCACGCCGACCGCGTACGGCTGCAACGTCAGCTGCCCGCCGAGGACCTGTTCGCCGGGGCGCGCAGGCTGGACGCCATCGGCATCGGGCTCGGTCTGCTGGTGCAGAACTACAGCGGGCGGCGGCTCGTGCGACTGGCCGAGGACGGCTGCCGGGTGCGGCTGCTGTTCATGAACCCGGCGAGCAGTGCGCTGCGGCGCCGGGAGCGGGAACTGGGCCTCAAGAAGGGCGAGCTGGCCCGCTCGGTGGAGACGAACATCCTGCACATGCGGCGGGTGCGCTCCCGGCTGCGGGACGCGGGCGCGTTCGAGATCCACGTCTTCGACGAGACGCCGCGCTTCAGCGCCTATATGGTCGACGGGGACGGGTCCGACGGCCTGGCCGTCGTCCAGTCCTACCTGCGCCACGCGCGCGGCATGGAGACCCCGGTGTTCGTCCTGCGGGGCCCGGGCCGCCACGTGTCGGAGGGGTACGACGCGGAGGGAGCGCTCTTCCCGCTCTACCGGGAGGAGTTCGACCACTTCTGGGCGGACTCCCGTCCCGTCTCGTAGCCCCACGCGACCGCCACGGCACATACGGTGTACGGCATGACGAGGTATGCCGCGCTGTTGCGAGGGGTCAATGTCGGGGGGCACCACAAGGTGCCCATGGCCGAGCTGCGCACGGTCATGGCCGGACTCGGGTGGGGCGATGTGCGCACCTACCTGCAGAGCGGCAACGCGGTGTTCACCGCGGAGGAGAAGGACCCGGGCCCCGTCCTGGAGCGGGCCATCGCCGAGCGGTTCGGGGTCGAGGTGCCCGTTCTGGTGCGGACCGGTGAGCAGTTGCGGGCCGTCGCGGCGGCCTGCCCCCTTCCCGTGGCCGAGCTGGATCCGGCCAAGGTGCTGGTCCTGTTCCTCGAGGAGGAGCCGGCCGCCGACCACTTCGCCGGTCTGGACGCGGACGCCTTCGCACCCGAGGAGTACGCGCACGTGGGGCGGGCCGTCTACTGCCACTTCCCGCACGGGATGGGCCGCAGCAAGCTGGTGCCCGCGCTGGAGGGGGTGCGGCCCCGGCTGACGATGACGGGGCGCAACTGGCGCACGATCCAGCGCCTCATCGAGCTGACCAGCTGAGTCCTGCGCCGAGGTCTGGAGCCCGGCAGCAGCGCGGGTGGTGACGGGGCCTTGGTGGGGCGCGGGGGACGACTGTCATCCCGCGATGTTGCGTGTGTCACAGAACGGCATGCCACTTGAGCCGTACACGGCAATCCGACAAGGATTCGATCGATCCGGTACCGGGTCGATCGGCCGCCACCAGCGAAAGGCTCCCTCGGCATGGCACATCACGGCGCACGGAACACCAAACGACGGATATCCCTCGCGCTCGGCGCCGCGCTCGCGGTGGCGGGCGGGGCGACACTGCTCACCCTGCCCGCCGGCGCGGGCGCCCCCGAGGAGGGCACCGTCCTGGGCGCGGAGGCCGAAGGCGCCGTCAAGGGCAGCTACATCGTGGTGCTGGAGAAGGACGCCGGCGCCGCCGGAGTGAAGGCCGCCACGGAGGCGAAGAGTCTCACCGACGAGTACGGCGGCACGGTCGAGCACACCTACCAGGCGGCGCTGACCGGTTACGCGGCCGAGGGGCTCAGCGCGCAGGAGGCCCGGCGCCTCGCGGCGGACGACAAGGTGGCCAAGGTCGTACAGGCGCGGCAGATCCGGGCGCAGGCCACCCAGACGGACCCGCCCTCCTGGGGGCAGGACCGCGTCGACCAGGCGGCGACGAAGCCGGACGGGAAGTACACCTACCCCGACAGCGCGGGCGCGGGCGTCACCGCGTACGTCGTCGACAGCGGAATCCGCGTCAGCCACCAGGACTTCGGCGGTCGCGCCGTGAACGGCTACGACATCGTGGACGACGACAAGACCGCGCAGGACGGCGCCAACCACGGCACCCACGTGGCGGGCACCATCGCGGGCACGAAGTACGGCATCGCCAAGAAGGCCGATCTGGTGGCCGTGCGCATCCTCGGCGACGACAACAAGGGCACCACGGCCGACGCCGTCGCGGGCATCGACTGGATGATCAAGGACCACGAGGGCAAGGAAGGCCCCGCGGTCGCCAACATGAGCATCGGCGGCTTCAAGGACTACGCGCTCGACGAGGCGGTGAAGCGCGCCGTCGACGCGGGCATCACCTGCGTGGTCGCGGCGGGCAACTACAGCAGCGACGCGAGCGAGGCCTCCCCGGCGCGCGTCCCCGAGGCGCTCACCGTGGCGGCGAGCGACCAGGACGACAAGCAGACGGACTTCTCCAGCTACGGCAAGAGCGTCGACCTCTACGCGCCCGGCATCGACGTCGTCTCCGCCAGCAACAAGAGCGACACCGCCTCCATGGCCGGATACGGCACCTCCATGGCCACCCCGCACGTCACGGGAGCCGCGGCGCTCTACCTGAGCGAGCACAAGACGGCCACCCCCGCGCAGGTCGCCGAAGCGCTGACGGACGGGGCCACGAAGGACGCCATCACCAACCCCGGTGCCGGTACGCCGAACCGGCTGCTGCGCGTCCCCAAGTAACGCCTCCGGGAGCGCGGATGGCTCCTCACCCGTTGCGTGTGTCCCACCCGCACGGAGAACGTGAGCTGTGCGCGCCCATCCGACAGGGTTTCAAACCAGTCGGCGACGGTCCGGCGCCCCCGCCCGGGGCGCCGGACCGCCACCCCCCACGCGACCGCCATCGGACCTCCTTCGATCGGACGCGCCGTCAGGCCCGGGAGCACGCGGTGCATTGGACGCTCGGCGCGCCTGTAGTCATCCGTTCCTTTGGCGACACCCGACAGAGTGACGCTGCGAAGCGGGCGTCGGCCCGGATTCCTTCCTGACGGTTCGTCTCCTCATGAGCAGTCGACTGCAACGCGATCGTGATCTTCAACTTCGCAACCGTGACTGGGCTCACGTCCCACGCGGGTGGAACGGGTTATGTGTCCCTTCATGTCCCGTTGCTTGTCGGTGTGAAAGCCCCGTAAACAGTTCGGCGGCGCGACAACACTTCGTTGAAGGGGAGAGTTTGTCTACCGGCAAACGCCATAACCGCAGATTACGGCACCTCGCCGTGCCGGCAGCGCTGCGCACCGCGGCGCCACTGGCCGTCGCGTTGCCGTCCGCAGCGGCGGAAGGCACCAGCACAGCGAAAGCAGCATCGACGGCCAAGGCGGTCAAACCCTCCAAGGCGGTCATCGAGAAAGCCGACCTGGCCTGGGCGACGAAACACTCCAAGAGCGGTATCCCCTGGGCGCTGGCCGAGGCGAAGAAGAAGGACAAGAAGGTCCTCGTCCCGAACGAGACGCCCCCTACCCACTACAACCTGAACTGGTCGAAGTGGGTCGAGTTCGTCGTCGACACCACCGGGCCCGGCCAGCCGAAGTCCATCACCTCTCAGGCCTATCCCGAGGGTCAGTGGGGTGGCGGCGCGGGTACGCCGGGCCAGTTCGATGTGGAAACCGGCGACGGCGGCGCACGCGAGATCCGTCACCGGCTGGAAGGAAGAACTGAGCGTTGAGCGACCGACTCCAGAGTACGGATCTTGGCCCGGTCGCGCGTCGGCTCGCCCCCATGTTGTGGCGTCGGCACACGGTGTACCGGGAGCGGAGTGGTGTGGTGGTGATCCGCGGCGAGCATGTCGGGCGGTGGATCAGTTTGCGCACCGCCGGAACGGACTGTGTACAGGTGCGTGCGGGACGGCTGCTGGAGGGCGGCACGACGGCCCCGGCCCGTGCCGAAATCCGCACCCCCTTCGATGGCGATGTGGGTGCGTTGGCGGTGTGCTGCCGCAGCCTGCTGGCCGAGACCGCCGACACCACCAGTGCGGCGTCACCGGTGCCTGCGCCCCGCGTACGGGGCGTGCAGAAGGGACGCCGTACCGGCAGGCACACCAGCGCCTTCAGCGCTGTGATCCTGTGCGCGGTCGCCGCCGTCGTACTTCTGGCCGTGCTGATCCAGTGATCTTCCAGGGACCGCGGGGGCGCCGAGTGCTCCTCCACAGCTACGCCTCCTCGCTGTCGCGGGCGCCAAGTACGGTGTCGCGGGCGCCAAGTACGGCGTCGCGAAGAAGGCCGACCTCGTGGCCGTACGCGTGCTGGACGACGAGGGCGGCGACGCCTCCGGCTCCTCGCCCGCCCGCGTGCCCGAGGCGCTGACCGTGGCCGCCGCCGGCAAGAAGGACACGCAGAAGGACACGCAGGCAAAGTTCTCAACCACGGCAAGCTCGTCGACCTCTTCGCCCCCGGTGTCGACATCGTCTCCGCGAGCAACAGGAGCGACACCGGCACCGCCACCATGCCGGGCACCTCCATGGCCTCCCCGCACGTCACCGGAGCCGCCGCCGTCTACCTGGGCGGCCACCAGGGTGCCACCCCGGCGCAGGTGACCGCAGCGCTGACCAAGTAGGCCACCGCCGGTGCGGTGACGGATTCGGCCAAGGGGACGACCGGCAAGCTTCTCCGCGTGGTCAAGTGACCGCCTTTCACGGTCAATTGTGAGCTCCTTCTGTGCGTAACTCCGGTTTTCCGGGTAAGCGCAACACCAGGCCCGCCGTGCCCTCCCCCCACGGGGCACGGCGGGCCTGCGCCGTGCGGGGGCCCTCCGAGGACCCGTGCTGCCGCGCCCGTGGCCCGGCCCGCGCGCGGCTGGACCGCGAAGGGGCATGGAGAGCCTTGTCGGTACCGTCCTGCGGTCCGTACAGTCTGCTGATCTTCGGTGAGGGGTAAACAGGGTGAGCGTTGAGCAGGGGCTGACGGACGCGGATCTTCCGGGGCTTCAGCAGTTGGCGGACAAGGCGTCCCTGGCAGGCCAGGCGAGCTACCTGCGGTTGACGAGGATCCGGCTGTGGTCCACGGTGGCGGCTGCCCTCTGCGGAGTCATCGGTCTCAGCGACGGCCTTCCTCCGCTCGTGGACAACGGGCTGGACGCCGCCTCGCTCATGGCGTTCATCGTCGCCCTGGCGGCCGAACTCCTTCTGCTGCGCACCCGCCCGGAGGAGACGTGGTACCAGGGGCGGGCCGTGGCCGAGTCCCTGAAGTCCCTGGCCTGGAAGTACGCGACGCGGGCCCAGCCGTTCCACGACGTCGGGGACGACGAGGCCGCGGCCCTCTTCCGCCGTAAGGTCAGGTCGGTCCTCGACGTACTGCCCGAAGGCGTCGTTCCGGAACCGGAGCTGCCTGCCCAGATCAGCGCCAGGATGCGGGAACTGCGCCACGCTCCGCTGTCCGTACGCATCACCGCGTACCTGCGCGGGCGCATCGCGGATCAGCGTGTGTGGTACGCGCGGAAAGCCAGGTTCAACGAGAAGCGGTCGCAGCGCTGGCGGCTGTCGTTGCTGGGCCTCGAAATCGTCGGTGTCTTCGGGGCGCTGCTTCTCCTGCTGGAGGTCACGTCGCTCGATCTGGGCAGCCTGCTGGCCGTTCTGGTCGCGGCGGGCGGGGCCTGGCTGGAGGTGAAGCAGTACGACAACCTCGCCAGCGCCTACGCGCTGACCTCCACGGAGTTGCTGCTCGTCGAGGGGGAGGGAGAGGGGGTGGTCAGCGAGGAGGATCTCGCCCACTACGTGGTCTCCGCGGAGCAGGCGATCAGCCGGGAACACACCATGTGGGGCGCCCGGCGACTGCGGGCACGGGGCGGGCAGAGCGAGTGACGGTACCGCCGTGCCCCGCCGCCGGCGGAGCGGGCGGAAGCGCCATCACAGCAGCGGCCACAGACCCAGGACGACCGCCGGACCGCCCAGCGCGAGCACGGCTGCGGCGAGGCCCAGTGACACGCCCGGAAGGAGCCTCTGCCGGCTGGCTCGTCCGAAGGGAACGGGAACCTCGATCCCCGGCCAGCGCACACCGTTGGCGCGGAAGACCGGATACGCCGCGTGGGTGAGCTGGTTGCGGTACCTCCGCACGCTGAAGCGGGTGGCTATGCGGCCGAGGTGCAGCTGGATCATCGGGTGGTCCGCGAACTCCGCGAAGCGGGGCGTCCAGTCGTCGTCGAAGTAGAGCAACGCATGGTCGATCTCCCCCCTGCGGTTGGGCTCGCGGGGATCGGCGGGCAGGCCGCGGCGGAAGCAGGCACCGGCGTGCTCCCGGAACAGGGCGTAGCCCTCGCGGTCGAGCGGAACCATGACGACCAGCCGGTGCGGGGGCAGGCGTGACGTCGCCTGCCGGAACTCCCACAGCAGGCCCTCACCGAGCCCCGCCGCGATCACCACGAGCGCCGCACCGTCCATGAGGGTGAGCACCTCCGCCTGCCAGCGTTCGAGGTGTGCGCCGGACGCGCCGCGATGGGGGTCGGGTGGAACGAAGAACTGGGCCGGGCCCAGGCCGGGCAGCGCCGCGCCCGGAGCGCCGATCGCGACGGGCGGGCCGAAGTGCCGGAGGGTGCGGGCGAGTTCCTCGACGTAGGAGGTGTCGGAACCCAGAATCGCGGTCTTGATGTTCTGCCACGGCGCGGTGCGTTCGAGCGAGGCGTCGTGGTGCGCGAACGACCGCAGGTACAGCACGCCGGGGCGGTGGGGGTACGAAGCGCTCGGGCGAGGGTCATAGGCGGCGTCCGCGCCGGGTCCTCGCGTCGCGCGGTAGGGGCCGCGGCTGCCCGCCGCCCGGTGTTTCCTGGCCAGTACCGCGCACCGGGCGCCGGCCCAGGCGAAGAGCAGCCAGAACGCGCCGACCCAGAAAGCCCCGGTGAAGGACACCACGGCACACGGGATCGCCAGCAGCCCGCACACCACGCCCAGGGCCCGGTAGAGCACGCTACGGCGGTGGTGTTCTTCGGGCGTCCTGTCGACGTTGTCGGGTACCAGCTCCCAGAACCGCAGCGGGTAGGGCTGCCCCCACGTGTCGCGGTACTCGTCCCATCCCCCGAGGGCCACCCGACCGGCTGGGGAGCCGGTCCAGCCGGGCTCCAGGCGCCACCCCCCGGCGTCCCCGGGGATGTCCGCGCCCTCGGGGACGTCCGCGCCCTCGGGCGTGTCCGGCGCGCCGCCGCCCGCATGTCCAGGCAGGTCGGCTGACGGCTCCGGGTCCGCCGCCTGGCGCAGCCGCGCAACCAGCTCTGCCCCCTGCTGCGACAGCGTCAGCGGCAGGTACTTGGCGCACAGCCCCACGTACACGCCGCACATCATCAGTTCGAGGAACAGCAGGCCACTGAACTTGTCCATGGGCAACCGCCCCCACTGCACGACGACCGTGGCCGACATGGCGAGGAGGGTCAAGGCGCCGGAGAAGAACCTGGCGAGCACGAACCTCCACCGGTGCGGCAGCATGATTCCCGACGAGACCAGCTTGTCCCGCGCAGCGGCGGCGATGGCGGTGCGGGAGAAGGCCGCCGACAGCCGATGCCCGTTCGGATGGTCGGACAGCAGGTCGAGCACCTGCTCCTGGACGGGGTCCTGAGCCGCCCGGGCCGGCGTTGTCGGGCGGATCTCGGAGACGGCACCCGGGTGGAGGGTGACGGCCCCCGCGTCGGCCAGGCCCGCGAGCGCCGAGGCGACGACGCGCTCGAAGCCGCCTGTCAGCAGCGCCACGTCGTAACGGTCGAGGGTGCACGGTGCAGGACGGGCGGCTCTCCAGGGGCGCAACGCCACGTACACGAGCGTGCGGATCAGGCCGGCGGCCAGGAGGAGGGCGGCGCACAGGGCCAGGTAGCGCAAGTCCGCGGTTTCAAGGAGCGAGGCGTCGTCTTCCACAACCCTTACCGTAGGAGCGCATCCCGGTAGCCGCCGGGCGAACGGCACTTCTGCGGCGAGCACCGGGCCGCGGGGACGCGGCAGTCGGTGCGCGAAGGGAACGACGTCTCGGCGGCGGCCCCCCGGAAGGGGTCCCCCGCCGAGGTCCGCACGTCACGCGGCCGGTGAAGCGTCCCGTCACCCCCCGGAGGGAAGCGTTCGTCACGCGGCCGGTGAAGCGTCCCGACACCCGCCCCGGCGGGGAAGTGTTCGTCACGCGGCGGTGGCGGCCAACTCGCGCGCCAGGGCGGCCCCGTACCGCTCGACCACCACCCGTGCCACTTCCGGCGCGGGCCCCAGCACGGGGGCGAGGACGTCGGCGCCGGCTTCGCGGGCGCCCGCCGCGATGCGGTCGGGGAGACGCCCGGGCGCCAGCACGTACGGCGCCACCGCCACCCGGCGTGCTCCGGCCGCGCGCAGGTCCCGCACGGCGTCGGCCGTGCGGGGCGCGGTGGCGGAGGCGAACGCAGGCCGCACGGCACACCAACCGGTGGTACGCCGCCACTCCCGCGCGATTGCTGCGATCACTGCGCTCGCCTCCGGGTCCGAGGAACCGGCCGCCGCCAGGACGACGCCGGTGGAGGGCGCGTCGCCGGGCGCCACCCCGGCCGCGCGCAACCGCCGCTCCAGCGCGACGGTCAGCGCGGGGTGCGGGCCCAGGACGTCCGCCTGGCGGACGGCCAGGCCCGGCAAGGGCGCGCTCTCCTCGGCCAGCACCCCGGGGATGTCCGTCTTGGCGTGGAAGGCGCGGGTCAGCAGCAGGGGGACGGCGACGACCTCATAGGCCCCCGCCGCGTGCAGCGACCGCAGCGCGGCCCCCACCGACGGCGTGTCGAAGTCGAGGTATCCCACCGCCACGCGCAGGCCCGGCAGCCGCCGCCGCACGCGGGCGGTGAGCGCGGCGACCGTGGCGGCGTGCCGCGGGTCGCGGCTGCCGTGCGCGATCAGCAGCAGCGCGGGGGAGGCGGGGGTGACAGGGG
>NZ_JASKYT010000118.1:0-20003 GCF_041028275.1 Streptomyces sp. PU-14G | reverse complement strand
CCGCTGTGGAGGCTCCGCCGCGGCGCCCCGCACGTCGCCCCGCCGACCGCCCCGCCGGTCGCCCCGCGCCGGAGGAGTGCGCTCCGATGCGGCGGCGTGGGCTGGGCGGGGTCGAAGGGAGACGGGGACGACGCGGAGGCGCACGCGGGGACGGCGGAGACGCCGCGGCGGAGCCTCCACAGCGGCGACTGACGGCGGCTGCGGAGACGGGCTGCCGCAGCCGGGGCGAGACGGAGCGGGAGCTACCTGCGACCGAAGCCGGGTCCGGACCCGGGCCCGGGCCCCGCTCCGCCTCCGGCCGCCGGGCCGGGCTCGTCCTCCGTCTCGACGAGCAGATCCTCCTCGTCCTCGTCGAAGACGGAGCTGACGTCGAAGCGGCACACGACGCGCTGCGCGTCTGCCTGGTCGAAGGGCGTGGAGAGCCACTCACCCGGTTCGCTGGGCTCGTCGACCGCGGTCACCCACAGCGTGGAGTCGCCCTCTTCCAGGCCGAACTCCTTGTGCCGGGTCGCGATCTCGTCCGGCTCGTACTCGCCGAACAGCACACCCAGCGCCGCGTGCACGCCGCCGCCCGCCGAGGCGCCTTCGACCCGCTCGTCCTCCGCCGACTCGGGGTCCAGCTCGGTGACCCGCTCCGCCTGGGCGAGCATCCGCTGCGGCTCGGCGATGGTGTAGTCCCTGCGGATGAGGACGCTCAGCGCGCTGGGCGTCTCCGGCCCCGCGTAGGCGGGCAGCGTGTCGCCGCCGGGAATCTCGAAGGGGGTGACCTCGTCGTAGACCTCGTACAGCAGTTCGTCGTAGGCCTCCCCGGCGGCGGCGAGTTCGTCGAACGCGGCGTAGACGGCGGAGTCGAGTCCGGCGGTGTCCTGCCCCGCCGGTGCCTCGCCCCGCTCCCCGTCACCGGCGTCGGCACCCGCACCCGCGGACGCCCGGGACTCACCCGCGCGGCGCTCGACGGCCTCCAGGTGCCGGTCCAGCGCGGCTTTGACCGCCTCGGCGGCGGCGCGTACGTCGGCAGCGGTGGGCTGCGCAGCATCAGACATAGTGCAGACGCTATCGGCAGACGGGCTCCGGACGCACAATGGTGGGGATGCCGGAATACGAATTTCGCGATGTGTACGTCCCCCGCGGCGTGTCCCGCAAGGCCGCGACCCAACTACTCACCGACCACGCCGAGTACGGGCACTGGGAGCTCGCCAGGACCAGGCTGTACCCCGACGGGAGCCGCCGGGTGCGACTGCGTCGCCGCATCATCCGTCAGCTGCGCGCCACCTGGTGAGCGGAAGGCGCTCCGCGCCCCCGACCGCCGCCCCCGCCCGACGCCGGGTCGAAGGCATGTGCGGCGGCGCCGGAAAGTGAGGGAGCGGGCCCCGTCGTAGGGGCCCGCTCCCTTTTCCCGCCTGGTCACTGAGCGTTCTCGGTCCCCGCCCACTTGGCGCCCGGACGGCCGTTCGCCGGCCGTCAGCGCGTCGCAGCGGGACACCTCGCGTTCCGCCCTCGGGCCGGCGCGCGTCCGGTCAGCGGCGGGCGGTGACGCGGGAGCGCCGGTAGAGCACGTAGCCCCCGGCGAGGAGGCCCATGCTGAGCGGTGCGGCCACGCCGAGCTGCGAACCGGCACCGGTGTGCGCCAGCTCGCCGTGGGCGTCGGCGTCCCCGGTAGCGGGGGCTTCCGCCGCGGGCACGGGCTGGGAGGCCGCGTGCACCTCACCGGTGCTGCCGGGCTGGTCGGGGGTTTGCGGCGTGTCCGGCGAGGTGGGCTCGTCCGGAGTGCCGGGCCGGTCGGGCCCGCCCGGCTCGCCGGGCTGCTCGGGCTGCTCGGGCTGCTCGGGGTCGCCCGGCTTCCCGGGGTTCTCCGGGTCATCCGGCGTCTCGGGGTCGCCGGGATCGCCGGGCTTCCCCGGCTCTTCCGGCTCACCGGGCTTCTCCGGATTCCCGGGCTCCTCCGGGTAGCCCGGGTCCACGGGCCCGGGAGCCTCCGGGTTGGCGCAGTCGTTGCCGTGCGCCGGGTTGAGGACCCCGCCGACGTCGACGGTGTTGCCGCAGACGTTGACCGGCACGTCGACCGGAACCTGCACGTCGTTGCCCGAGCCGACGCCCGGCGAGCCCTGCGAGGAGCCGCCCGCATGGGCACCGCTGCCGCCGCCCCCGGTGACCTGGTCACCGCGGCCACCCTGGGGGCTCTGGCCGCTCGGCTCCTCCTCGTGCGCGCCGGAGCCGCCGCCCGAACCGCTGCCGAGACCCGCGCAGCCGTTGCCGGAGGCCGGGTTGAGCAGGCCGATGACGCTGACGGTGTTGCCGCAGATGTTGACCGTGACGTTCACGGGTGCCTGGAAAGTGTTGCCGGAGAGCACCCCCGGCGAGTTCGCGCTGTCGCCCTGCGCGCCCGCGTCTGCGAACGCCGTTCCCCCCGACATCGCGAACAGGCCGCCCGCGGCGGCCATGGTGATGAGGCCCTTTCTGGTGCCCTGTCGCATCGTGTGGATTCCCCTGCCTAGTGGTGGCTGCCTGATGTGGCTTTCTGTGAACCGGCCAGGGGGAGGCGCCTGTGAGCGCCGTCCCGCCCCCTCAACTTCCTCGAAGGCCTCCGGCCCTCAAGACCCGAGGGCCCCGGAGCGCGTGGCGCGCGCTCCGGGGCCGCTCAGATTCGTCTGCTCACCGAACGGGTCGGGTGAGACTCGGCGTCAGGAGTTGACGCAGGTGTTGCCGAAGGCGGGGTTCAGCAGCCCGATCACGGAAACGCTGTTGCCGCAGGCGTTCACCGGGATGTGGACCGGAACCTGGACGACGTTGCCGGAGACAACACCCGGGGAGTGCACGGCGGCACCCTGCGCACCCGAGTCGGCGACGGCCATACCCGCACCAGCCAGTACCAGACCGCTGGTGGCAGCCGCGGCGGCGATGACCTTCTTGATCATTATTCCTCCTAGTTGGCAAAGCGGTCCCAGCCGGGGACCGCATCTCCTGTAACGAGGACGGAGGAATCTGGCTACGAACCGACTAGATCATTCACTCTTCCCGGTCATATGAGCACACGCGACCGATTTCCGGGCCGGGCCCGGAGCACGGCGGATCCAGACACCCCGGGCCCAGAGCGCGGCGGGCCCGGGGCTCGCCCTCACGCCTGGTCGAGGAAGCGGTCCAGCACCCGTGCCCCGAACTGCAGCCCGTCCACCGGCACCCGCTCGTCCACACCGTGGAACATGCCCGCGAAGTCCAGCTCGGGCGGGAGCTTCAGCGGCGCGAAGCCGAAGCAGCGGATGCCCAGGTCGTCGAACGACTTGGCGTCGGTGCCGCCCGAAAGCATGTACGGCACGGCACGGGCGATGGGGTCCTCGGCGCGCAGTGAGGACTGCATGGCGTCCACGAGCGCCCCGTCGAAGGTGGTCTCCAGCGCCTTGTCGGCGTGCACGTCCTCCCGCTTGACCCGGGGGCCCAGGAGGCGGTCGAGGTCGGCCAGGAACTCCTCCTCGTGCCCCGGAAGGAACCGACCGTCCACGTGTGCGGTCGCCTGACCAGGAATGACGTTGACCTTGTACCCGGCACCGAGCTGCGTCGGCGCGGCGGTGTTCTGCAGCGTCGCACCGATGATCTTCGCGATGCCGCCGAGCCGGGTGAGGGTCTCCTCCATGTTCTCCGGGTCGAGCTCGATACCGAGAGCGTCGGAGAGCTCGTCGAGGAAGGAGCGGACCGTCTTGGTCACCCGTACGGGGAACTTGTGGCGGCCCAGTCGCGCCACGGCCTCGCACAGCTCGGTGATGGCGTTGTCGTTGTTGGTCATCGACCCGTGTCCGGCGGTGCCGTCCACGGTCAGCCGCATCCAGTGCATGCCCTTCTGGGCGGTCTCGACGAGGTAGAGCCGCAGGTTCTCGTTGACCGTGAAGGAGAAGCCGCCGACCTCGCCGATGGCCTCGGTGACGCCCTCGAACAGGTCGGCGTGGTTGTCGACCAGGTGCCGCGCCCCGTACACGCCGCCGGCCTCCTCGTCCGCGAGGAAGGCCAGCACGATGTCGCGGGGCGGCTTGCGGCCCGTTCGCAGGCGGTCGCGCACCACCGCCAGCGTCATGGCGTCCATGTCCTTCATGTCGACGGCGCCACGGCCCCACACGCAGCCGTCGACGATCTCCCCGGAGAAGGGGTGGTGCGTCCAGTCGTCGGCATTGGCCGGAACGACGTCGGTGTGCCCGTGGATGAGCAGGGCCGGGCGCGAGGGGTCCTCGCCCGCGATCCGCGCCACGGTGGAGGCGCGGCCAGGCCGGGACTCGAAGATCTGCGGCTCCAGCCCCACCTCGGCCAGCTTCTCCGCGACGTACTCGGCCGCCGCCCGCTCCCCCGGCCCCTCGTTGTTGCCGTAATTGCTGGTGTCGATCCTGATCAGGTCACGGCACAGATCGACGACCTCGTCCTCGGCGGTCGCCACCCTCGCGGCCCCGGCGCTCTCGGCACTCACGCTGCCTCCTCTTCTCGCAGGTAGACCCCCATACTCCCGCTGACACCGCGGCGCCCCAAGAGGCGGGTGATCGCAGTCCGCCGCGGGTGCTAAGGTTTAACCCGTCGCCAGGGCCGCCCACGGCCCGCGCGGCGCACCCGGTCGGGGTGGCGGAATGGCAGACGCGCTAGCTTGAGGTGCTAGTGCCCTTTACAGGGCGTGGGGGTTCAAGTCCCCCTCCCGACACCAGCTAAGACCCCTGTTGATCAGGGGTTTTTGCGTTTCCACCCCTACTGCATGACCAACCACGTGGCCAACAGGGATGATCTTGCTCAGGTCAGTTCAGGTCAGAGAGCCTGATCCGGCTGGCACTCGAAGCCGCCAGCTTCACGACACCCTCCTTGCGACGTCGGCCATAGCGGTCCATCGTGTACCCCACTGAGTGGTGAGGGGCATTCGCCGAGACCTCTGCCGGGCTCTCCTTGGCTTCCAGATCATTATTGATCTTGCTCGCCCGCCAGTCGTGGATGCGGAACAGGTCGGGCAACTACAGCCTGGCACATACGCGCCTCCAGCGAGCGGAGGCCTTCTCAGGAGATCCTGAAACCCTCCCCGGCTCGCCGTCCTCCCGGAACATGTAGCCGTCTCGGGCGAGCACGAGCACGGGTCCGTGATCCATCCATGCGGAGCTCAGCCGTGCCTTCTCTTCCTGCTGCCGCTCCCACTGGTACGTCAGAGCGTTCATGCCGACTGATCCACGTATATGACGGCGTTGGCCTCGCCATCCTTGGTCAGCTTCCTCAACCGGTATCCACTCCCTTCCGAGACAACATTCAGAGACTGCCGTTAGAGAGTCGGACACAGCACGCTCCTCTCCCCTTCTGTCGCCAGTCGTAGAAGGTGGATCACGCGTCTCCATGTCCGCAACCGTCATCTACCGTCCGCTTCGCCATAGGTGAGGAGGGGAACGGTGGCGGCGCGCAGGGCCGAGACAGCTGCGGCGAGAGCCGGATGGCGGGCGGCGCCGCGGCGGTGGGCGGCAAGGGTGCGGCGGCGTAGCGGTAGGCGGGTCAGTACGACCTCGGGGGGAGGATCTGCTGTGCCCAGGTGTGGAACGACGGCCGCGCCTTGGCCCAGTGCGACGAGCGCGAGGGTGGTGGCGAATTCGTCCACGTGGTGCCGGATTTGTGGAATGAAGCCCGCGGCCCGACAGGCGCCGAGGAGCATGGCGTGGCAGAGCGTGCCGGGAGTGCCGGTGATCCAGGGTGCGTCGCCGAAGCGTGCGAGTAGCGGTATGTCATCGGGCGCCTCGGGGAGGTGCGTCGAAGCGAGATACATGGGTTCCGTGAAGAGCGGGGCGGTCTCCAGTCCGGGTTTGGGTGCGGTTGGGACAAAGTCGTACTCGTGAACGAGTGCAACGTCGAGGTCGCCACTGCGTAGCGCGTCGGCAACGTCGGCCGGATCGATCTCCCGCACTCTCGGTTCCAGGTCCGGGTGGTCACGCGCGAGCACGGCCAGGGCGGCCGGGATGATCATTCGAGTGGCGGTGGGGAACGCGCCGATGCGCAGCGGTCCTGACAGACCATGACGCGCGGCCGCGAGGTCGGCTGCGGCCATCTCCAGACGTTCCAGTACCGCCTCCGTGTGGCGCACAAGGTTCTGCGCGGCGGGCGTGAGAGCGACCCGTCTTCCCGTGCGCTCCAGCAACGGGGTCCCCGCTTCACGCTCCAGTGCGCTGAGCTGCTGGGAGACCGCCGAGGGCGTGAACGCCAGCGCCTCGGCGACGGCTGCGATGGTGCCGCGCATCGACAATTCCCGCAGCAGGCGCAGGCGACGTGCATCAAGCATCAGCACAGCTTACGGTCAGGCTCACAAACACGAACTAGACCTGCACTATCTGGGCGAGCCACGCTGCTTCCCATGTCTCCTCTCCCCTTCCCGCAAGGCATCCACGTCCCCCTGATCACACCGTTCACAGCGGACGACGACATCGCCGTCAACTCCCTCGAATCCCTCGCCTACGCGGTGCTGGACGAGGGCGCCGATGGCATCGTCGCGCTGGGCACAACTGCGGAGGCGGCCACCTTGGACGCGGAGGAGAAGGCCGCGGTTGTGGCAATCTGTGCCAAGGTTTGCCGAGAACGTGACGCACCGCTGACGATCGGAGTAGGCGGCAGCGACAACACCCGGGCAGCCACGCGGGCACTCGCAGAACTCGCCACCGTGTGTCCCCAGGCCACGGCCGCGCTCGTCCCCGTGCCTGTGTTCAGCCGCCCTGGAGCGGCAGGCGCCGTGGCGCACTTCGCTCATCTCGCGCAGCACAGCCCCGTGCCTTTGATCGTTTACCACGTCCCCTACCGCACGGCACAGCCGCTCGACGCGGCGGCCCTGCGCGTCATCGGCAGGCACCCCAACATCCGGGGCGTCAAGCTGGCCACCGGATGCGTCGATAAGGAGACCGTAGAGCTGCTCAGCGACCTGCCACCTGACTTTTCCGTCCTGGCGGGGGATGACGTGCTGTTGTCGCCGTTGCTCGCGCTGGGCGCGGCCGGTGGCATCCTCGCCTCCGCGCACCTGGCCACCGCACACTTCGCGGCACTGGCCGCAGCCTGGCGCAACGGCGATCACAAGAACGCCCGCAACCTCGGCCTCGCCCTGGCCCGTCTCTCCGCAGCCGCTTTCCGCGAACCCAACCCTGCTGTGATCAAGGGTGTTCTGCACGCCCAAGGCCGCATCCCGACCCCCGACATCCGCCTCCCGCTGCTGCCTGCCCGACGCGCGTCGGTAGACCATGCGCTGCAGGAGACGGAACGCGTCCGACACGTCTGACTAGACCCGGGCCGGGGAGGGTATCGCGTATCGACGCTCCAGCAGACCTTCCCGGATGCCGGAGGCCGCTGCACCGGGGGCAGTGACCAGGAGGGTGGCGAACTGGGGTGCCGGGCGATGGTCGGCAGATCGGCATCTCACCGCGGTCGACGTGGTGGAGCGTCGAGCTGCTCCAGCCCCCAGCCCACCACGACGGTCAGCTGCCGACTGGCCGCGGCGGGCAGATCGCGCGGCGGGGTGGGACAGCCGGTGTCTTCGGCCAGTCGGCGCAGCGCGGCCGACTCGTCGAAGGCCCATCCCTCGGCCTGCAGTGCCTGGCCCAGAAAGGCGAGCGTGTCTTCGAGACTGGTGAGGTTGCCGATCGCTTGAGTCCCCCCTCGCTCTTGAGAAGCGAGGCGAAAGCATGCTCCAACGCTCTTTGGCCTTGCGGCAGTGGAAGCGGACGGTTCGGGTGGTCACGCCCAGGTACCAGGCGAGGCCCGCGGGCAGCCCGCCGGCGCGAGGAGCCCGGGGAGCCGCCGTGCTTGGTGGACGCATCACTGAGGTCGGGCCGTTGTGGCACGAGCGGCACCAAGCCATGCTGACGTCACGCCCTCGCCGCCGGGTCGTTGGTGCCTGTGTCAAGCACAAGCTGCTCTTCGTCGACCGTCTGTTGGCCACGCGGGTGCACCTCCGCCTTGGGCGCCACGCACGACGTTCCGGCCTGCTGGTTCCGTATCGACTGCTTCGCACTTGCGCGTGCGTTCGGTGAGGTGCGACCGCTGCTGGCGATCCGGGGGCTACACCGTCGCGCCCGACCTCCGACTGCGCACGCTCGCCGAGGTCGTCGACGATCTCGGCGCGAGCGGGCAGACCGGGATCATCGACGGGGGCGAGGTCAGGGTGCGTCGTGCGACCGCCGGGCACAAGGACCGGGGGAAGTTCATCTCCGGAAAGAGCGCCGATGTCGGCTACCAGGGTCTGGGTACCCAGACCGGTGGGCGCATGGTGCCGCCACCGCACCGCAAGGGCAAAGAAGAACCCACCCGAGTGGTACGAGGAGATTCCTGAGCAACGGCGGAAGGCGCACTCTTCACGCCGCGTCCGGGTCGAGCACGGCATCCTCGGTCTGGAGAACTGCGGGTCCCTCGCGCGGCATCACGGCCGCCGCGAGCACTTGAGCGACACCATCCAAGCTGTCGCAGGACCGCGCTCCCGTCGGCAGGCCGTCACGGTGGCCAGTGGTACGCGAACGTGAACACACCGGCCAATCAGCAACCCTCGACGCGCCACCGCCAACCATGCACAAGCTCGTGAGGACACCGAGGCTACCGCTCTGGGGCTGTAGACACGGTTCGCCCGTAGCCGTCAGACTTGCGGTGAGAATCGCCGAGCGACCACCGGGGGGCGGGGATGACGGCTGGGGGGTTTCTGGGGTTACTGGTGCTGGCGCTCATCGCCGGATTCGTTGTGTTCATATTCGTCACCACCAAGGATCTACCCCCCGCTCCTCGACCTCCTCAGCGCCCGAAGGGCATGAGCAAGCAGGTGTGGAACCGGCAGCAGAAGGATTGGCGGGAGTACAAACGAAAACACGGCATCGACCGAAGTGGCGGCGCCGGGTACAGCGGAGGCACCGGCGAGGGTGGCGGCGAGGGCGGCGATTGACGGAGTTGCCGTCTGGGGGACGCCAGGTCGCTTCGCTCGGATCATTCGGCGCCGCGTAGCATCGCTCCTCAGAACCAGCCGAACTACCGATCTCCAGCACATAGCCGACTCCGGCCTCTTCCAGAGAGCGGCGCATACGCCCTTCCTGCCCGAAGGCGCAATCGCCAGTCACCCCAGCGATGGGCAGCGAGGCCAGAATTCGCAGGATCATCGCGCGGGCCAGTTCGCCCTTGGTGGAAAAGCCCCGGTCCGGCGGCACTCGCGCGGCCTGGCACCGGACCCGGTCCCGGTCCCCTGCCCTGGGCTTGGGCTTGGGCAGATACAGCTCCTGTCCACTGCGCCCGCCCCCGCCGTGAGGGCATAGGCGGTGAACACACCGATCTGGCAGTTCTCTCGCACCGCTCGGCCCATCATCGACCGGCGTGCGCGCAGCACTTGTGCGGCACGGACTCCGTACCCCTGCTGACCGTCCCCGACCTCTTGATGGACGGCTTCCCCAGCGCCCACCTCACTGCTGACGAAGCGCAAGCGCACGCCACCGTCGCCGAGGACGGCGACGTCGTGGTCGCCGGTGTGGTCCGCGCCTTCCGAGCGTGGGTGCACCAGGGACCGGCGATCGCGCTCGGCCCCCAGCTGCACGCCCTGCGCGTCGACCCCGAGCGTCTCGACGCCCACTTCCTCGCCGGGTGTCTGCGCGCTCCGGCCAACGGCCGCCAGGCAGGCACCCACACCTCCAGCTCTTCGCGGATGGACATCCGCCGACTGCAGGTACTGCAACTGCCGCTGGAGGAACAGGCGGTGTATGCCGATACGTTCCGTCGCCTGTCGGCCTTCGAACGTCTGCTGGCAAGATCCGGGGCGCTCGGTAAGGAGTTGGCCGACGGAGTGAGCGACCGGATGTCGACACACGGCCTTGCCCCCGGGGCAGCCTCGCGGTCCCGGGGGCACCAGCCCGGCTGAGCGTCGAGTCGGCGTCTGCTACTCGTCGCTTCGGCGGGATGATGCGATGTGGCCGCGGCGTCGGTGCCCGCTCACTCGGCCTGAGCGAACAAGGCGAGCTGCGCCGCCTCTTCGGCAGGCTCCGCCGTGTCGGCCCCGGCCGCATCGGCGAGGTCCGGGCCCGTCTCCTCCGCGGCCTCGTCGTCCTGCGCCAGTGTCGGCAGGACGTACTCCTGGGCGCGCGCCGCCAAGTGCAGCGGAAGCGGCGAGGAGAGCGCCCCGTTGTAGTCCGGAGCCTGGCGCAACTGGTGCATGGTGAGGGCGAGCGCCTCTGCGTCATCGGGCTTGCCGGCTTCCGGCTGTGCCGAATCGCCGCCGTCATGGCAACCGAGTACGGCGATCTCCACCAGCGTGGGGTTCCACGCTGGTTTTCCGGCCGCCCGACGATGGCCGAAGCCCTGGCGGTTCTCGCCCCGCTCGCGCCTCGGCCGGGTGATGCCGAGCCGCAGCCGCGGACCCACCCCGACCCCACTGCTCCGTTGCGCCTACGAGGGGAGCCGCGCCCGCGTCCGGTGCCCCTGCCGACTCCGGTGCCGGACGCGCCGACACCCGCCGACGGGGAGTGGCTCGACCAGCGAGAGATCGAGGAACTCTGTGCGCGGGCCGAGTGCGAGATCACGTCCGGACAGCCGGGCGATGCCACGGCACGCCTGCAAGGGCTGACAGAACGGGTCCGTGAAGAGTGGGGGGAGCGCCGCCCCGTAGTCCGGCGCGTCTGGCAGGTGGCAGCAGACGGATTCCGCCTCGCCGGTGACCACGGTTCAGCGGCCGACACCTACCGCACGATCGCTGACTGCATCATCAGCGGCGACGGCCCGTCCGAACGCGCCGATCGGGCCGCGGCCCGCCTACACCTCGCCGTGTGCCAGCTGTCCTTCGGGAACCTCGACAGCGCCATCGCGACGGTCCGGGACGCCGGCTACACGGCTGCTGGTTTGCCACCGGAGCACGCCACGCGGCTGGAGGCACTGCGCGCCGACGTCGACGCCCAGCTCGGGGCTCACCTGATGGACCCGCCAGACTCTGGCGCCTGACCGAGCGGGCTCACACTGTCGATGCCCTGCGTACACCCGTGCACGCGGGCCCGCGACGTGTTGTGCGATCTCCTGTGCCAGCAGCCAGCCCGGCAGCTTCCTTACCGAACTTTGCCTTCCGCCATTCGAGTCGTGTTGCCGATGGCGTCGGTACTGGGCGAACCTTCAGGTCGTCATCGATGCCAACAGTCGCCTGGTCTCGGCGGCCAGCCTGCCCGTGCCGGGCAGCCGCAACGGCTGCCGGGCGTTCCCCGAATCCGGTGTCGAGCGGACCTCCGCGAAGCCCCGACATACGGCGTGGCCTGGTCGTCGGTGCAGGCGTCGACGACCAGGCCTTCAGCGCCGTGCCGCCACGGCACCGCGGCGCCGTGGCGGCGATCCGGATCGCGCTACTTGCAGGTGCTGGAAGTGCTGATGTAGACCTGCCGCGGGTGGGCGCCGTTGAACGCCCAGCCCTCACCGGGCTTCATGCAGATCGTCTTGGCGTTGGAGAAGCGGACGTACACGACGTCGTCGTGGCGGGTGTTGTTCGCGCTGTCGGCGGTCCTGCCCTTGGGGCCGAGTGTCTGCCAGTAGCCCGCGTCCTTGTACTTGCTCAGGATGGTGGTGCCCTTGGTGAAGCACACGTACGGGTACGGGCACTTCGCCGTGAGGCGCGCCGCCGAGTCGGCCGTGGGCGCCGGGGCGGGCTTCGCAGCCGTCGCCGTCCGCGCCTGGTCCGGGCCCGGGGCCGCTGCCTGCGCCGTCATGACGCCGCCTCCGGTCACCGCGCACAGCGCGGCTGCCGCTGTCACGACAGCCGCACGCCTGTAGTTGCGCATGAGGTGTTTCCCCCTCTGTTGAGTCCCCCGCGCACGCGAGCGGCGTGCGCTGGAGGGCACGCTACGAGGGCCAGTGCGGTGACGGCATCCGCCACCGGGTTGAACCGGACCTGGTGGGTGGACCGACGCGGTAGTCCCCCGGTTCGATCCGGTCGCCCACCTGTCGTCGGGGCAACCGGACCGTGCGGGCGAGAAGTGCGCCCGCGACTGGCCCGTTGTGATCGAGGAGCACGACGCCATCATCGCGGCCCTGCGTGGCGCCGGCCCTCGGATCACTGAGCTCGGTGGAGCGAGTGCCTGCGCCACCTCGTCACTCGCGGGTGGCGTCGTCCAGTGAATGCACGAACTTGGTGAGCAGGCGTGCGAACTCCTGCTGCTCACTCGTGTCCCAGCCCTTGAGTACGTCCGCGTAGAAGAGCTGCCGGGTCCGGTGGGCGGCGACCACGGCTTCCTCGCCCGTCGCGGTCAGCTCGAGGCAGCTCCTGCGGCCGTCCTCCTGCGAGGCCACGCGGCGCACGAACCCCGATCTGACGGCCTCGGCGACGATCCTGCTGGCCCGCGAGGGGTCGATGGCGAGCCGATCGGCGATGAAACCGACCGTGACATCGCGGCTGCTGTCGCCCGCCCCCTCGTCGACGGCGTCGATGACGGCGAGCGTGTTGAGTTCCACCGGTTCGTCGAGGTCGCTCACCACGGGCCGGGCGAGGCTGCGCCGGGACTGCCGGCGGCGAATCCGGATCATCGCCGCCTCGATCTCGGACAGCACGCCCTGCTCGACCGGACCCCTTCCGCCCCGCGCCGGGGTACGCGCCTGACTTCCTTCGCCCTTCGTCACGTTGCGAGGCTACCGGCTTCCGTGCCGAGAGCATATTTGTGGGCTACCGGCCCAGGTGCGCTGGTCAGGGATGTGCAGTGCGCATCTGAAGAGGGTTCCACCCCCTTACCTCTCCGCTCTCTCGACATTCCGATGCGAAGAGCACTTATATGCCGTTAGCATGAAGTTGTTTGGTGCATTCTCATGCCTTCACCCCATCACCGAGCGACGACCACCGCCCCCACCGACGACCGGCCAGCGACCACTGACCACCGACGGACGGAGAGCCCAATGACCGACACCGGACCAGGCCGGCCTCCCAGGCGGGCGGACACCGCGCCCCCACCTCCGCGTCCCCTCCTCCCCACGTTCCCGCTGCTTCTCGCCGTCCTGCTGCTGACCAGCGCGATGTCGATGCTCGACCAGTCGATCGTCGCCACCGCAGGGCCCAGCCTGACCGGCGATCTGGGCGCCCTGGACCTCTACAGCTGGACCTTCACCGCCTACATGCTGACCTTCAGCGTGGCCATGCCCGTGTACGGAAAGCTCGGGGACCTCTTCGGCCGCCGCGCGGTGTATCTGACCGCCCTCGTGCTCTTCCTGGCGGGTTCGGTGGCCTGCGGCACGGCCGGTTCGATGGGCCAGCTCATCGCGTTCCGCGCCCTGCAGGGGCTCGGCGGCGGAGGGCTCCAGGTCAGCGCGTTCTCCGTCCTCGGCGACCTGATGCCGCCGCGCCAACGGGCCTCGTATCAGGGGTGGTTCGCCGGGGTCATGGTCATCGCCAACCTCGCGGGGCCACCGGCCGGCGGCTTCCTGACCGACCAGCTCGGCTGGCGGTGGATCTTCCTCATCAACGTGCCGCTGGGCCTGCTGGCCATGGCGGGCATCCGGGCCCTGCTGCCACGCGCCGCCCGCAAGGCGACCCGGCCACGCATCGACCACGCCGGCACGGTGCTGCTGGCCGGAGTCATCGTCTGCCTCGTTCTCGTGACGGACCTGGCCGGGCGCTACGGCTGGGGACACGCCGCCGTCCGGGGCCTGGCCGCGGGCGCCGTCGTGCTGGCAGTGGTGTGGGTACGCCACGAGCGGCGCACGGTCGAACCGATCGTCCCGCTCGGGCTGTTCGGCGACCGGACGTTCGCCATCTGCGTGGTGGTCGCCTTCGCCGTCAGCTTCGCCTTCTTCGGCTGCGTCAACTTCGTGCCCCTCCTCTTCCAGACGGCCGAGGGCGTGAGCGCCACCCGCACCGGACTCCTCTTCCTGCCTGCGATGGCCGGCATGGCCGTGGCGACGGTCGTGGCGGGCCAGGTGATCGGCAGGACCGGGCGCTACAAGTGGTTCCCGGTGGCCAGCACGGCTCTGGCGGCTGGCGCCGCGGGCCTGATGTCACTGGCCTCGGCGGACACCGGCATCGCGATGTTCAGCCTCCTGCTGGCCGTCATGGGCATCGGGGTCGGGCTCTCGTCGCAGGTGACCACGCTCGTCGCCCAGAGCACCGCGCCGCGCGCGCACATCGGCGTCAGCACCTCCACGGTCGGTCTCGCCCGCAACCTCGGAGTCGCCTTCGGCGCCACCGTGTTCGGCTCCCTGCTCAACGCACGCCTGGCCGGTGAAGCCGCACGACGGCTCCCCTCCGACGTGGCGGACCAGGTGGTGGGCGGCTCCCTGGAACCCCGGAAGATCGACGCTCTCGGCCCGCAGACGGCCTCCGCGGTGGCCGACGTCTACAGCGGCGCCCTGTCGACCGTCTTCCTCTCGGCCGTGCCCGTCCTGCTGGTCGGCCTGGTGCTCGCGCTGCTGCTCAAGGACGTCAAGCTGGAGGCCCGCGGTCCCGGGGGCTCGGGAGCCCCCGGGGGCCCAGGAAGTCCAGGAGTTCCAGGAGTTCCGGGAAACTCCAAGGGGCTTCAAGCCGTCGGCGATGCCTCGGCGGACGCCGCGGGCGGGGGCGGCACGGACACCGACACCAACACCGATTCCGACACCCCCGAAGATCCGGCGAAGGCCTGATCGCGGCCCGCACCGCGCTCGCGAGGTCCCCGAGTCCCGCCCCCGCCCCCGCCCCAGATTCGCTCCGACAACGCACCGGTCCCGCAGCGGCGGCGGGTTTCACCCGGGCCGGTCAGTGCGCGGCGGTTGGGTGTCCTCGCGGTCGTAGACGAGCAGGCCGTCCTCCCGCAGCCGGGCGCCGGGGGTGGGCGGATGGTCGGTGAAGCGGCCGTCGTGGGCGAGGTGGCGGACGGGGTGGCCGCGGGCCAGGACGGCGAAGTCGGCGATGAGCCTGCGGTGACAGCGCCACCACACCGACTCGCCGCACATGACGGCCGTGGGGGTCTGAGAGGCCTCGTCGAGCAGGTCGTCCATGGCGGCGAGGAAGTCGGGGTCGCGGGTGTGCCCCGCGTAGCCGCGGAAGGACGCGTTGCGCCAGAAGGTGTCGGGCGAGTCGGCGGCGGCGCGGCGGAAGCCGCCGAGCCGTTTGTCCCAGCGGTAACCGATTCCTTCGGCGGGCAGCCAGCGGCTCAGCGCGTCGCGCTGCACGTCGGGGTTGCGGCGGCTGCCGGGCGCGGTGCGTACGTCCACGAGGCAGCGCACCCCGGCGCCGTGCAGCAGACGGGTCAGTTCCTCGCGTCCCGCGGTGCCGTGTCCCAGGGTCAGGAGCGGTGGTACGTCCTTCACGGCTCCCAGGATGGCACCGGAGGGCCGGGCCGCGCCCCACGGCACACCTGACCSGGCCGGGACCCAACCCGACCCCACCCCGATCGACTCGACTCGCCCCAGCCCAAACCGCGACTAGACCCAACCCAACCCGACCCGTCCCGACCCGACCCGACCATCGTCGACCTGGCCGCCCGACGGCCGCCTGGCGCCCAGACGCCCAGGCGGCCTGGCGCCCAGGCGCCCCAGCGAGCCAAGCGGCCAGGCGGCCAGGCCCGTCTCAGTCGCCCGGTGTCGGGTCGACGCGGTCGATGTCGGCGCGGCGGACCACCGCGCGCCCGACCTTCCCCGCGCGCCTGACCAGCGCGGGACCGTCCCAGTGCGGGGGCCAGCCGCGCCACAGGCGTAGCCGGCCCGCGACGACGACGGCGGTGAGCTGGTCGCGGTTCGCGAGCCGCACCAGTTCCCACTCCAGGTCATAGGAGGGGGTGAGCTCGGGGACGTCGAGGTCGACGAGGAGGAAGTCGGCGGCCTTGCCGACGGCGATCTGTCCCGTCTTCTTCTTCAGCCCGACCGCGTCGGCACTGCCCGCGGTGGCGTGGTCGAGCCAGAGCCGTCCGGTGCCGCAGACGGAGTCGCCGGTCGACAGCCCCGAGGTGAGGCGCTGGGCGCTCTCAGCGGCGTCCACCATGCGGAAGCCGTCACCGCGGGTGCCGTCGGTGCCGGTGCCGAACCGCACGTCCCAGTTGGCCATCATCGTGGCCTGGGCGACGGCGTTGCCCTTCCACGCGCTGGCGACGGGGTTGTAGCTGATCGCGGCGCCCGTGTCGGCGAGCAACTTGATCTCGTGGGGGCTGAGCAGGGTGGCGTGGGCGCCGAGCGTGGCGGGGCCGAGGGCGCCGACGTGGTGGAGGTAGTCGATCGGGCGGCGGCCCACGGACTTGAGGGAGCGTTCGACGGCGGCCAGGTGCTCGTTGACGTGGGTCTGGAAGACGGCGCCCGCCTCCTCGCACATCCGTGCCGTCGCCTTGAGCACCTTGGCCGTGGCGTCCTCGGGCACCGGGATGGCGAGTGAGGGGTGGATGAGCTCGTGCCCGTCCCAGCGCTCCAGGTGCTTCTCGCCGCCCTTGCCGTCGGAGACGACCTTGCTCAGCACGCAGCGGAGCCCGGCCTCCTCGACGCCCTTGGCCACCACCTCCACGTCGACGGGGGCGCGGGTGCCCGCGTCGGCGACGGTGGTGAAGCCGCCGCGCAGCCACTCCAGGGCTGACAGCTTCGATGCCAGGTAGGCGCTCTCCTCGTCCAGCGCGTGTTCCAGCGGCTCCCAGACGCTCTTGAAGATCTCGGACGGCTGCCCGAACGCCTGTGCCTTGCCGAAGCTCTGTGTCAGGTGGTGGTGGGCGTCCACGAACCCGGGCATGAGCAGGTGGCCTTCGAGCCGGACGGGGTCGAGGTGGGAATGTTTGGCGGTGAGCTCGTCGGCGGGGCCGATCTCACGGAAGACGCCCTTCTTGACGAGCACGGCGTGGTCCTTGGCGACGCCCTTGG
The DNA here is from genome assembly GCF_041028275.1 of Streptomyces sp. PU-14G. Classification (NCBI taxonomy): domain Bacteria; kingdom Bacillati; phylum Actinomycetota; class Actinomycetes; order Kitasatosporales; family Streptomycetaceae; genus Streptomyces; species Streptomyces sp. PU-14G. Next base: position 3,233 of record NZ_JASKYT010000118.1, on the reverse strand, counting down.
GCAGCAGCACCCGGTCGGGTACGAGCAGCAGCGTCTCGGCGTCGAAGCTCTTGGGGCCGAGCTTTCGGCCCTTGCCCTCCGTGTCGCGGTCCCGGGCGTACGCCGGTGCCGCGGACGTACCGGCGAACAGACCCGCGGCTCCGGTGGCCCCCGCGCCGGCGAGAAATCTGCGGCGGCCGAAGTCGTCCCGCCTTCCCTCGGGGTGCTCTCCCCCGCCCGCCCGCGGCTCAGCCGGGCCGGGGCCCACCTCGTCGCCCGCGCCCCGGACCGACTCCTCGCCCGCGCCCCGGGCCGACTCGTCCGCGCCCCGGCCCTGTTCCCCGCTCGCCTCCGGGGCCCGGTCCGTCGCCGCCCGCCGTTTTGGTATCGCCTCGTCCGCCACCGCACACCCCTTCGGCTGATCTTGCTCCAGGAAGGCCACGACCCTAGAGGAGCTCGCGGTACGGAACAAGACTTCCGGGATGCGGGATGCATGCGGTACACATGTGTCAGTCGTCGAGCACGACGCCGAAGGTGTCGGCCAGTCCCGCGCGGCCCGCCTCGGTGAGGTGGACGGCGCGGCTGGCGGGTGCGCGGGTGAACCAGCCGAGCGCGAGCAGCCGGTCGTGCAGGCCGCGTCCGAGGGCGCCGGCGAGGTGGTGGCGCTGTTCGCTCCAGTCGACGCAGTAGCGGACGGCCGCGCGGCGCGGGGGCCAGGTCACGCCGAGCGCGGCCAGGAAGGTTTCGCCCTCGGGGGTCAGCCGGTAGTCGATGTCGTGCCCGAAGCCGGAGAGCCGGTCGCGTGCGGCCACCGAGGGGTCGAAGACGCCGTCCCCGCCGACGAGGTGGGCCTTCTCCAGCAGGGCGCGCATCAGTTCGACGCCGAGCCGTCCTGCCAGGTGGTCGTAGCAGGTGCGGGCCCGGCGCAGCGCCTGGGCGCGGGTGCCCTGGCGCAGCGAGCGGACGGGCTGGGCGGGCGAGAGCTGGGCGAGCAGCTCCAGCAGCCGGGCGACGTGTTCCCCTGCGAGCCGGTAGTAGCGGTGCCTGCCGTGCCGCTCCACGGTCAGCATCCCGGCGTCGACCAGCTTGCGCAGGTGACCGCTGGCGGTGGAGGGCGCGACCCCTGCCTCGGCGGCGAGCAGGCTCGCGGGCAGCGCCCGGCCGTCGTCGAGCGCCAGCAGTACCCGGCACCGTCCCGGATCGGCCAGCAGCGCGCCGACGGCGGAGAGGTCGGCGTCGCCCCGGTGGACGCCCGCCGCGCCACGCGCCGCCTCGTCCGGCGCGCCGGACGAGGAGCGGTCAGCCGTGCCGGTGGTCGCGGGGCGAGGCGCCGCGGCGGGACGCCCCGCCGCTGGGGAGGTCTTCACGCGTCCAGGGTAGGGACCGCACGTTTCGACCCGCACCGCAGCGTCCGTGCGACCGGCCACCCGGACTGCCGGTGCCGATGCCGCACAGACCGGGACCGACCGCACAGACCGGGACCAAACGCACAGACCGGGGCCGACCGCACAGAGACCGGGGCCACGCAGACCAGGGCCACCCGAGCCGAGACCGCACGGGCCGGTGCGGCACAAGCCGAGGCCGCGCAAGCCGATGCCGCACGGGCCGGTGCCGCACAAGCCAACGCCGCACAAGCCGATGCCGCCCGGGCCGCGCCGGGCTTCCGGACCGCGCGGGCCGGCCCGCGGCACCGGTGGGGACGGTGGCACGGGCCGGCGTTCGGGCGGGCGAGCGGGGAGAGGGTCAGCCCAGGCGGCCGACGTTCAGCAGGGCGTTGGGAGAGCCGGAGCCGGGGTTGCCGACCACGCCGGTCTGCGCGTTGCCGACGAGGGCGTCCCGCACCTGGCCCGGCGAGGCGCCCTGGTGCGCGGACAGGTAGAGCGCCGCGGCGCCGGCGGCGTGCGGGGTGGCCATGGAGGTGCCGCTCATGGTCGTGGAACCGCCGCCGTTGCGGGTGGAGGTGATGCTGCCGCCCGGCGCGAACAGGTCGAGGCAGCGGCCGTAGTTGGAGAAGTACGACCTGCCGTCGCCGCGGTCCGTCGAGCCGAGGGTGATGGCTGCCGGTACCCGTGCCGGGCTGGTGTTGCAGGCGTTGCGGGAGTCGTTGCCCGCTGCCACGGCGAAGGTGACGCCGCTGTTGATGGCGCCCTGGACGGCGTTGTCCACGGACGAGCTGGCGCCGCCGCCCAGGCTCATGTTGGCGACGGAGGGGCCGCTGTGGTTCCGCGCCACCCAGTCGATGCCCCCGATGACCTGCGACCACTGGCCCGAGCCCTGGCAGTTGAGCACCCGCACCGCGACCAGGTCGACGTTCTTGGCCACGCCGTAGGAGCGGCTGCCGACCGTGCCGGCGACGTGGGTGCCGTGGCCCTGGCAGTCGCTGGCGTCGCTGTCGTTGTCGATGAAGTCGTAGCCGCTGCTCGCCCGTCCGCCGAACTCCGTGTGCGTCATGTCGATGCCGGTGTCGACGATGTAGGCGGTCACGCCCGAGCCGTCGTTCGGGTAGCTGTAGGAGTTGTCGAGTGCGCCGTCGACCCGGTCGATGCCCCAGGAGGGCGGGCTGGGCTGTGTCCCGGTGGCGCGCGCCTTGCCGTCGGCCTCGACGTACTTGACGCCCGGTGCCGCCGCGAGCTTCTCGGCCTGTGCCTCGGTGGCGCGGAACGAGAACCCGCGGAAGGCCGCCGAGTACACCTGGCCGACCTCGCCGCCGTAGGCGTCGGTGAGCCGCTCGGCGGTGGCGCGGGCCTGGGTGCGCGCGGTGGCGGACACCGAGGCCTGGCCGTCGAGCGCCACGATGTACTGGCCGGATATCGCGCCGGGCGCGGAGGCGCCGCGGATGGTGCCCTGCTGCGCGTCCGGGGTGGACGCGCCGGCGGTGGCGGCTCCGCTCAGCCCCAGCGCCGTCGCGGTCAGCGCACCGATGCCCAGCGCGGTGAGGCGTCTGCTGCGCGTACGAGTACCCATGGATGCTGCTCCTCGTCGTGGGGGTCGGGACGGGCGGAGGGCGCCCGTCCGTCTGGCCCACACCCTCGGGCCGCCACCGGAGCAGAACAATCCGGAACGTCATAGGTAGGGGTACGTAATCCCCCGGTGAACGCACCCCGCGCCAGGGCACGTTCAGGCCACGGCACCGCTCACCCGCGCACGACCCCGTTCCCGTACGGACGGCACCGCCCACCCGCGCGTGGCCCCTCCCCGTGCGGACGACACCGCTCCGATGCCCAGCGCGGTGAGGCGTCTGCTGCGCGTACGAG
>NZ_JASKYT010000117.1:0-20009 GCF_041028275.1 Streptomyces sp. PU-14G | reverse complement strand
TTCCTCGACGGCGCCCTCGTCACCCCCGCGTTCACCGACGCGCACGTCCACACCCAAGCGGGAGACTGTCCCCATGAGCGACAGCACCACCCCCGCCACGCCCCGCACCCTGCTGCTGCGCGGCGGCGAGGTCCACAGCCCCGCCGACCCGTTCGCGACCGCGATGGTGGTGGAGGGCGAGCGCATCGCCTGGATCGGTTCGGAGGGCGCTGCCGACTCGTTCGCCGAGAACGTCGACGAGGTCGTCTTCCTCGACGGCGCCCTCGTCACCCCCGCGTTCACCGACGCGCACGTCCACACCACGGCGACCGGACTGGCGCTGACGGGCCTCGACCTGTCCCACGCGCGCACGCTCACCGACGCGCTCGCACGCGTCCGCGCGTACGCCGAGGCCCGGCCGCACGACCGGGTGCTGCTGGGCACGGGATGGGACGCGAGCGCCTGGCCCGAGCAGCGCCACCCCGGCCGCGCCGAACTCGACCAGGCGACCGGCGGACGCCCGCTCTACCTGACCCGGATCGACGTCCACTCGGCCCTCGCCACCACGGCGATGCTCGACCTGGTGCCGGACATCGCCACCCGGGCGGGGTACAGCCCCGACGCGCCCCTGACGGGCGACGCGCACCACGCCGTACGGGAGGCCGCACATGCCACCCTCACGCCCGGACAGCGCGCCGAGGCCCAGCGGGCCGCACGGGAGCACGCCGCCTCGCTCGGCATCGGCGCGCTCCACGAGTGCGCGGGCCCCGACATCTCGGGTGAGGACGACTTCACCTCCCTCCTGGCGCTCGCCGCCGACGAAGCGGGACCACGGGTCTTCGGGTACTGGGCGGAACTCGTCACGTCCGCAAAGGACGCGGACCGGGTCAGGGAGCTCGGGGCGCTCGGCGCCGCGGGTGACCTCTTCGCCGACGGCTCCCTCGGCTCGCACACCGCGCACCTGTGCTCCCCGTACGCGGACGCGCCCCGCACCACGGGAAACGGCCAACTGGACGCCGCCACCGTCGCCGCCCACGTCGCCGCCTGCACCGAGGCAGGGCTGCAAGCCGGGTTCCACGCCATCGGCGACGCCGCGATCCGGTCCGTCACCGACGGCGTGCGCCGTGCCGCGGAGAGCGTCGGCACGGCTCGCGTGCGGGCCGCCCGGCACCGCGTCGAGCACGCAGAGATGCTGACGGAGGCCACCGTCGCCGACTTCGCGGACCTCGCCCTCACCGCCTCCGTGCAGCCGGGCTTCGACGCGGCCTGGGGCGGCGCGGACGGCATGTACGCGCGGCGCCTGGGCGCCGAACGGGCCGCCACCCTCAACCCGTACGCGGCACTGCTGCGCGCCGGGGTGCCCCTCGCGCTGGGCTCCGACAGCCCCGTCACCCCGCTCGGCCCCTGGGAGACCGTCCGGGCCGCCGCCTTCCACCGCACCCACGCGCACCGGATCTCCGTGCGCGGCGCCTTCACCGCCCACACCCGCGGCGGCTGGCGCGCCCTCGGCCGTGACGACGCGGGCGTTCTCGTCCCCGGAGCACCGGCCGACTACGCGGTGTGGCGCACCGGGCCGCTCATCGTCCAGGCCCCCGACACCCGGGTGGCCAACTGGTCCACCGACCCGCGCTCCGGCACGCCGGGACTGCCCGACCTGACACCGGGCGGCGACATCCCCGTCTGCCTGCGGACGGTGGTCGCCGGACGTACGGTCTACGCACGGCCGGACGAGTGATCTCGGTGGCGGGATACGGCTGAACGAGATCCCCTCCGTTCGCCGTGCCAGGGTTCTCTCCTCGCTACTGACCTGCTGATTTGCCGAAACACCCCAGGTAGGCGGGCTGTTGACAACGAACGCCCGGAGCCCGGTAGGTTCGGCCGCGTCCACCAACAGGACGTCCGACCGGGGAGCTTCCGCGCTGTCGTCGAACCCCGCTGGGCCAGGGGTGGTGTACCGCACCGGCGCACCACCGCTGCGAGCCAGGTCCAGCGCCGACGGCACGGGGCGAGACGCGCTTCGCCGGCCGGCGGGTGTGACCCGGGACGGGGCCCGGACGCTCAGTAGACAACGGCTTTCGGTAGATCCGCAGCCAGCGGGTCCCAGGTCGGCCCGAAGGGCGCCGGGCCCCGATCCGCAGATCCGCCCCTCCGGTCCCCTCCGCGCCCGCGCGCCCACGGCTTTACGCCTCCCGGGCCCCCTCGCGGCCCTCGCGCGTTGTACGGTCACCTCACCACCGCACGACCCGCACCGCACGACCTGCTAGGAAGGCCGCGACCTTGGCATCGGGCCCCGACACCACCCCCGCCTCCGCCCCGGACGGCTCCCGGGAGCGCCAGGCGGCACCCGCCGCGCCCCGCGGCGCGCCCGAGGGCGAGAGCGCGGCGCACGCCGAGCCGCCGACCCGGGAGGCGGGGGCGACCGCGCCGGCGGAAGGGAGCGCCGCGAGCAGTGACGTTCCGCCGGACACCGACCGCCCCGTCCGGGCCGACCGCCCCGGTCGGCTGCGGCGGCTGGCGGCGCTGGCACGGCGGGAGTGGCGGCGCACGGCGCTGGCGGCCCTCAGCGGAGTGGCGCTCGCGCTCGCGTTCCCGCCCTACGACGTCTGGCCGCTCTCGCTGGTGGCCGTCGCCGCGCTGAGCCTGCTCACCCGGGGACGGACGGGCCGCCAGGGCGCGTGGTCGGGTCTGGCGTTCGGCTGGCCCTTCTTCCTCGTCCTGCTCACGTGGCTGCACGTCGTCGGCTGGGACGCGGTGATCGGGCTCGCCTTCCTGCAGGGGCTGTTCGTGCTCGGCCTCGGCGCCGGGCTCGCGCTCACCTCGCGACTGCCGGCCTGGCCGCTGTGGGGCGCCTGCCTGTGGGTGACCGAGGAGTTCCTGCGCGACCGCGTCCCGTTCGGGGGCTTCCCCTGGGGACGCCTCGCCTTCGCGAACACCGGCTCGCCCTTCACCCCGCTGGCCGCACTCGGCGGCGCCCCCCTCGTCACCTTCGCGGTCGCGCTGACGGGGGCCCTCCTGGCCGCCGCCGCGCTCACCGCCTGGCGGCTGCGTCCGGCCACCGCCCGCACCGCCCGCGCCTACCTCACCGGGCTCGGCGTCCTCGCCCTGGCGGCTGCCGTCACCGTGGCCGGGTTCGCCGTGCCGGTACCGACCAAGGCCGCCGACACGGCCCGCATCGCCGTCGTCCAGGGCAACGTGCAGCAGCCGGGCATGGACTTCCTCGGCCGGCCCATGCAGATCCTCAACAACCACGTCGAGGCCACCCTCGACCTCGCCGAGCGGATCAAGCAGGGCAAGGAGCCGAAGCCGGACCTGGTGATCTGGCCGGAGAACTCCTCCGACCTCGACCCCTACAAGTACCCCGAGGCGGGCGACCGCATCGACGAGGCCGTCAAGGCCGTCGGCGTCCCCGTCCTCGTCGGGGCTCTCGTCGACCACCCCACCAAGCAGGGCTACGTCGAGAACCAGGGCATCGTCTGGGACCCGAAGAAGGGGCCAGGCGCCTCCTACACCAAGCAGCACCCGGTGCCGTTCGGCGAGTACGTGCCCTTCCGCGACCAGCTCAGCAAGGTCATCACGCGGCTCCAGCAGATCCCCAGGGACTTCTACCCGGGCGATCACACCGGAGTGCTCCAGACGGGACCCGCGCGGCTGGGCGACGTCATCTGCTTCGAGGTCGCCTACGACGAGATCCCCCGGGACACCGTCAAGGACGGCGCCCGCGCGCTCGTCGTCCAGACCAACAACGCGACCTACGGCAACACAGGCCAGCCCGAGCAGCAGTTGGTGATGTCCAAGCTGCGCGCCATCGAGCACGGGCGCGCCGTGGTGACGGCGGCGACCAGCGGCATCAGCGCCATCGTCGCGCCCGACGGCACCGTCACGCAGCGGACGGAGGAGTTCACCCAGGACGTGCTCACGGGCACGCTCCCGCTGCGGGACGATCTCACCGTCGCCGACCGCGTCGGTGCGGCTCCCGAGTGGGTGATCGCTATCGTGGGCGTGCTCGCCTGCGCCGGGGCCTGGCTCCTCGGCCGCAGAAAGCGCGGCGCACGCGCCGGTGCGGCCACGACCACGGCCGCCGCGGCAGCCGGCGGGCAGGGGGAAGGCCCGGAAGGCACCGACCACGACCAGCAGGACCGACAGGCTCAAACGGAGGGGCAGCACCAGTGACGGACGGCGGACAGCGGCGGTACGGCCCCCTCGGCACAGCCCTGGTCATCATTCCGACCTACAACGAGGCCGACAACCTGGGGCCCGTCGTCTCCCGGGTGCGCGAGGCCGTGCCCGAGGCGCACGTCCTCGTCGCCGACGACAACAGCCCGGACGGCACCGGCAAGATCGCCGACGAGCTCGCCGCCGAGGACGCCCACGTGCACGTGCTGCACCGCAAGGGCAAGGAGGGCCTGGGCGCCGCCTACCTGGCGGGCTTCCGCTGGGGCATCGAGGCCGGCTACGGCGTGCTGGTCGAGATGGACGCCGACGGCTCCCACCCGCCCGAGGAGCTGCCCCGGCTGCTGACCGCGCTGGGCGGCGCCGACCTGGTCATCGGGTCCCGCTGGGTGCCCGGTGGCCGTATCGTCAACTGGCCCAAGTCCCGCGAGTTCCTCTCCCGGGGCGCCAGCACGTACTCGCGGCTGCTCCTGGACGTGGACGTGCGGGACGTGACGGCGGGCTTCCGCGCCTTCCGCAAGGAGACGCTGGAGGGCATCGACATGGACGCCATCACCTCCCAGGGCTACTGCTTCCAGGTCGACCTCACCCGGCGCACCGTGCACGCCGGCTACCACGTGGTGGAGGTGCCGATCACCTTCGTCGAGCGGGAGCGCGGCGACTCGAAGATGAGCCGCGACATCATGGCGGAGGCCCTGTGGCGGATCGCGGCGTGGGGTGTCGAGGACCGGGTCAAGAAGGTCACCCACCGCAAGGAGCACTGACCACGGCCCTACGCGTCGCCAGGCACACTGGAGACATGACGACGCGTGCACCCTTTCCGTACGGGCCCTCCGGACAGGACGCGGGCGGTGCCGGCGGCGGCCCGGGGCAAGGCGCCGGGTCCGGTGGCGACGGTACCCCTCCGCCCAGGCCGCCCCGCTCCCGGGCCCGGACGCTGGTACCGCTGGCCGTCGCGGCGTGGATCGTGCTGGAGATCTGGCTGCTGATCCTGGTGGGGGACGCGGCCGGCGGGTTCACGGTGTTCCTGGTGCTGGTCGCGGGCCTGGTGCTGGGCTCGGCCGTGATCAAGCGAGCGGGCCGCCGCGCCTGGCGCAACCTCGCCGACACGGTGCAGCGCGCCCAGGACCAGGCCAGGGCCCAGGGCCGGTCGGACGACACGGCCTCCGAGGAGAAGCCCGCAGCGCACAGCCGCGGCGGGAACGGCACCGCCATGCTGGGTGGTCTGCTGCTGATGATTCCGGGCCTGCTGACGGACGTGGCCGGGCTGCTGTGCCTCTTCCCGCCGACCGCCAAGCTGCTGCGCGGCACCACCGAGCGGTTCCTTCAGCGGCGCAGCGGCTTCACCCCCGGCGGCCTCGGCGACACCTACCAGCAGGCGCGGGCGGCCGAGCAGCAGGCGCGCATGCACCGTCCCGACGGCAAGGTCGTCCAGGGAGAGGTCGTACGCGACGACGAGCCCCAGGGGCGCGGCGGGGAGCACGGGCGCGACACCGAGCGGGGGCGCGGCGGGGAGCAGGGGCGCTGAGCGCCGTTCGTGTCGTGACCGGTCCGGGCACGTAGGCCCGGACCGGACGGATGTACGAGGGGTCCACGCAGTCCGGGCACACGAAAGGGGCCCGGCCCACGCTTCGCTCGCGTGGGCCGGGCCCCTTTTTGCCGTGCGCTCGGCGCCTTGGCCGACGGGGGTCAGGCGGACTTGCGCTTGTTCCCGCTGTCGTCACGGGGGTGCACCGCGAGGTTCATGGTGCCCGAACGCAGCACGGCGAGCCGCTCGGCGAGGACCTCCTCGAGCTCCTCGCGGGTGCGCCGCTCCATGAGCATGTCCCAGTGCGTACGCGCGGGCTTGCTCTTTTTCTCCTCAGGACCCTCGCCGTCGACCAGGAGAGCCTGTGCGCCGCACACCTTGCACTCCCACTCGGACGGAATCTCGGCCTCTACCGAGAACGGCATCTCGAAACGATGTCCGTTCTGGCATGCGTACTCCACGGCCTGGCGCGGAGCCAGGTCGATACCGCGGTCGGTCTCGTAGCTGGTCACCACGAGTCGCGTGCCGCGAAGAGCTCGCTCACTCATGAATTCGTGCCTCCCGGGCTGGTCGCCCACAGGACAGGTGTCGCTGTCGTCGTCATCCGGTCAACGTCCGGCCGCCGGTGAAGATTCCCGCGTGGGGAGATCACCCACCCGTCACGCTCCTCCACTCGTGACGGAGGGGCCGCACGCCGCTGCTCCTCGTGCCGCCGCTTCGTTGATCTGCGGTACCCACCGATGACCGGTTTGTCACAAATGACAGGAGATGTCACCCACTGTTCGCATCTCTTCTGCATGCAGTAACGGTCAGTCCGGTGGGCCAAACGCGTACACTACCGGCCCGGCACCCTCAGGTCTAAATCCGTCCCGGTGCGGCATTGCCCACGGCCGCCGCCGCACGCCGTACGGGTACCCGCGCCAGCAGGACGAAACCGAGGGCGAAGAAGACCACCAGCGACAGGATCGCGTACCGGTACTCGCCCGTCAGCTGGTAGGCGAGACCGAACACCAACGGGCCCAGCCAGCTGGTGCCGCGGTCGCTGATCTCGTACAGCGCGAAGTACTCCGCCTCCTTGCCCGCGGGCACCAGATGCGAGAAGAGCGAGCGGGACAGCGCCTGGCTGCCGCCCAGGACCAGACCGATACCGACCGCCAGCGCGTAGAACCACACCGGTTCCTCGCGGGGCAGGAAGTAGCCCGCGGCCACCGTCACCGTCCAGGCCACGAGTGAGCCCAGAATGGTGCGCTTGGCGCCGTACCTGGCCGCGATCCTGCCCAGCAGCAGCGCGCCCGCCACCGCGAGCACCTGCACCAGCAGGATGGCGCCGATCAGCGTCGTCTGGTCGAGCCCGAGGCCCTCGGAGCCGTAGACCGACGCCTGGGTGATCACGGTCTGGATGCCGTCGTTGTAGAGCAGGTACGCGAGCAGGAAGAGCAGGGTCAGCGGGTAGCGGCGCAGATGCCGCAGCGTTCCGGCCAACTGGCGGAACCCCTGGCCGAGGGAGGCGCGCCCCGCTCCGGGCCGTGCGGCGACGGGCCGCTCACGCAGTCGCAGCAGCGGCACGACGGTGAAGACGGCCCACCACAGGCCCGCCGAGGCCAGGCAGATCCGGACGGCCACCGACTCGGCCACGCCCAGCGCGTCGTGGCCCAGGAACAGGCCCAGGTTCGCCACCAGCACGAGCGCCCCGGAGCCGTAGCCGAACGCCCAGCCTCGTGAGGAGACCGCGTCGCGCTCCTCGGGCGGCGCGATCTGCGGCAGGAAGGCGTGGTAGAGCACGACCGAGACGGCGAAACTGACGTTGGCGACCACCAGCAGCACACCGCCGAGCAGATAGCGGTCGCCGTCCAGGAAGTACATGCCCGTGGTCGCTCCGGCGCCCAGGTAGGCCGCGGCCCCCAGCAGCGGCTTCTTGCGTCCGGTGCGGTCGGCGAACGCGGCGGCCAGCGGCATCACGAGCACCGACAGCAGCACCGAGGCCGAGACCGCGTACGGGAAGAAGGAACCGGCGCGCACCGGGATACCCAGCGGGTGCACGTACCCGTCCGCGTCCGCCGCCGCTTTGGTCACCTCGGTCAGGTACGGGCCGAGGAAGACGGTGAGCACGCTGGTGGAGAAGACGGAGTTCGCCCAGTCGTAGAAGTACCAGCCGCGCTGCTCGCGCCGCCGCTCGCGTGCGTCACCGAACGCGCCGGGCTCCGCGTCGTCTTCGCCCTGTGGTGCCTGTGCCGTGACCGCGCCCATTCCGTTCCTCCCCGTACCCCGCTTCACGGCCCGTACCGATCGTCGGGCACTCTTCTGCCGATCGTCTGACGATCTTCGAAACCGGTGCGGGGAGACTACAGTCCGCCGCTCGGGCGACGGAAAAGCCCCGGAGCTCCCGCCCGGGCGTCTGGCAGGCTGAGCGACGCCCGCACGCCCGTGCGGGCCTGCCTTCCTTCCGGGGACCTGCTCATACCTGCTGATCCCCCGTGCCGTTGCTCCGCCCCCGTACCGTGAGGAGTGCCCCGCCGTGTCACAGGACCGCGAGAAACCGCAGGGCGCGTCAGAACCGGCCGAGTGCACCGCCACCGTCGGCGGCCGTCGCGTCACCTACCTCGACTCGCAAGGACCCGGGCCCGTACTCCTGGCCCTGCACGGCCACTTCGGACGCGGCCGGATCTTCGCACCGCTGGCCCGCGCGCTCGCCGGCCGCTACCGTCTCCTCGCCCCTGACCAGCGCGGCCACGGCCACTCCGACCGGGCGGACAGCTACGCTCCCGAGGCCTACGCCGACGACGCCGCGGCCCTCCTGGACGCGCTCGCGATCCCGTCCGCCGCCGTGCTCGGCCACTCCATGGGCGGCGCCGTCGCCTTCGTTCTCGCCGCGCGGGCGCCCGAGCGGGTCAGCGCCCTGCTCGTCGCCGACATGACCGTGCTCAACCGGGAGCCCGAAGCGCACCCCGTACTCGACTGTTCGACGTGGCCGCGCCGCGCCGAAAGCCGCGGCGCGCTCGGTGCCGCCATCGAGGCGCGGGGCGTTCCGGACGCGGCCTACTTCCTCGACAGCGCCGCCGAGTTCGACGACGGCTGGGGGCTGCTGTGCGACACCGGCGACATGATGGCCTCGCAGCGCGCCTTCGCGGGGGACCTGAGCGCCTGGTGGCGGGCCTCAAGGCAGCCCGCGCTGCTGATGCGGGCCGAGCACAGCTTCATGCTCTCCGAGCGGGTGGCCCGCCGGATGGCCGACGCACGCCCGCGCACCGAACTGCTCGCCTTCCCCGGCTGCGGCCACTGGCTGTACGAGGACGACCCGGACGGGTTCGCCCGTGCCGTCGGCGGCTTCCTCGACCGCGCAGTCGGCTGAGCGCCGCCCCGCCGAGCCCTGGGCGGGCGCCTCGCTCAGCCTCCTCGCTCAGCCTCCTCGCTCAGTCCTGCGGCCAGGCGCCGCGCTCGGTGAAGACCTCGCGCAGCATCTCCAGATGGTCGGTCATGATGCCGTCCACGCCCAGGTCCAGCAGCGCCTCGGCGCGTGCGCGGTCGTTGACCGTCCACACGTGCACCTGGAGCCCGCGCGCGTGCGCAGCCCGCACGAAGGCGCGGTCCACTACCCGTATCCGGCCGTGCCGCTCGGGCACCTGCGCGCACCCGGCACCCCTCGGCAGCCGCCAAGGCAGACGGTAGGCGCGCATCCGCAGGGCCAGAACCCCGCCGGTGCCCAGCGAGGTCAGCAGCCGCGGCCCGGCCAGCGCCCGCGCCCTGGCCACCCGCGCCTCTTCGAACGAGCCGACGCACACCCGGTCCCAGGCGTCCTCGCGCTCCAGCAACTCCAACAGCGGGACGAGCGCGTCCGCGGCCTTGACGTCGATGTTCCAGCGCGCGCGGGGCAGCGAGCGCAGCAGGTCGGCGAAGAGCGGTATCGGCTCCCGGCCCGCCACCCGGGCCCTGCGCACCTCGGTCAGGCTCAGCCCGGCGATCGGGCCGTCGGCGTCCGTGGTGCGGTCCAGTGTCGCGTCGTGGAAGGCCACCAGGGCGCCGTCGGCGGTGGTGTGGACGTCGGTCTCCAGGTAGCGGTAGCCGAGCTCGGCGGCGCGGGCGAAGGCCGCGTGGGTGTTTTCCAGGCCCGAGGCGGCACCGCCCCGGTGCGCGAAGGCCAGCGGTGTCGGGTGGGCCAGGAAGGGATGCGCGGGGCCGGGGGAACGGCCGTCCGTCGGTCGTACGTTCGTCACCGCCGCAGTATCGCGCGCCGCTGTCGGCCGCCCCGGGCCACCACCCGAGAGGCGCCCTCCGCGCCCTTCGCACCCTTCGCGCCCTCCGCGCCCTCCGCGCCCTCCGCGCCGGAGGATGCGGCACCCTCTACGCCGGCCTCTACGCCGGCGCCCGCGGCGCCCTCCACGCCGGCGCCCGCGGCGACCTGCTGCTCGGGCAGGGCGAAGGCGCGGAGGAAGAACTGGGCGAGCGGGCCGATCGCCAGCGCGTACAGCACCGTCCCCACGCCGACGGCGCCACCCAGCAGGATGCCGCTGATCAGAACCGCCACCTCGATCCCCGTCCGCACGAGCCGGATGGAGCGGCCCGTGACCTTGTGCAGCCCGGTCATCAGCCCGTCACGGGGCCCCGGGCCGAAGCGGGCCGAGATGTAGAGGCCGGTCGCGGCGCCGTTCAGCACCACACCGGCGACCAGCAGGGCGATCCGGAAGACGAGCGCGTCCGCGTGGGGCAGCAGCCACAAGGTGGCGTCCATCGACAGACCGACCAGGAAGACGTTGGAGACCGTGCCAAGACCGGGGCGCTCCCGCAGCGGCCACCACAACAGCAGCACCAGCGCCCCGACGATGATCGAGACCGTGCCGATGGACAGGCCCGTGTGCTCGGAGACCCCCTGGTGGAAGACGTCCCACGGATCCAGCCCCAGCTCGGCGCGGACCATCAGCGCCGCGCTCGCCCCGTACAGCACAAGACCCACGTACAGCTGGAGGAGCCGCCGGGGTAGACGCCTGCCAGAACTGCCGGAACCCCTCGATGTGGACAAAGACCTACCCCTTCTCGTGCCGGTGGATCGTCTCGTGGCACTCTGTGGCATGGAAGCAGGCCATTTCTATGGCCAATCTCGGAGAGGTGGACCGAAAAGATGGCGCACTGGAACTCCGCGGTGGGCGCCGTGCAGCTCGCACGGCTCCTGGGCTCGCAGCACTCGGTGCGGCGGGAGACCCAGGGGGCGGCGAGGGATCTCCTCACCGCGGGCAGCGCGCTCCCGGGCGCGAGTGCCGCCGGCGGATCCCGCAAGGTGCCCGCCTACCGCTCCCTCGCCGACGGCCTGCGGCTGCTCGTCCTGGAGGGCCGTATCCCCGTCGCCACCCGGCTGCCCGCCGAGCGGGAACTCGCGTCCGCGCTGTCGGTGAGCCGTACCACCGTCGCCGCGGCTTTCGAAGCGCTGCGCGCCGACGGGTTCCTCGCCTCGCGCCGTGGGTCCGGCAGTTGGACCACGGTGCCCGCGGGCAAGCCGCTGCCCACCCGTGGACTCGACCCCCTCCCGCCGGAGAACGAGGGCACCGTCATCGACCTGGGCTGCGCCGCGCTGCCCGCCCCCGAGCCCTACATGAGCGAGGCGTTCCAGCGCGCGCTGCCCGCCCTGGCCCCCTACGCACACACCCACGGCGACTACCCGGCGGGGCTGCCCGTGCTGCGGGAGGCCGTCGCCGCGCGCTACACCGCGCTCGGCGTGCCCACCATGCCGCAGCAGATCATGGTCACCACCGGCGCCATGGGCGGGGTCGGTGCCCTGGCCCGGCTGCTGGTGCCCCGCGGAGAGCGCGTCGCCGTCGAACACCCCTCCTACGCCAACATCCTGCAACTGCTGCGCGAGACCGGTGGCCGCCTCGTCCCCGTGCCCATGGCCGACCGGCTCGCGGGATGGGACCTGCCCGCCTGGCACCGGACCCTGCGCGAGGCGGCGCCCCGGCTCGCCTACGTCGTCGCGGACTTCCACAACCCGACCGGCGCCCTGGCCGGCGCCGAGCAGCGCCGGGAACTGATCGGCGCGGCCCGCGCCTCGGGAACGGTCCTCATCGCCGACGAGACCATGGCCGAACTGCCGCTCGGGCCGCCGGGGGCCACCGGCACCCCGGCTACCGGGTCCCCGGGCCTGGAGATGCCCCCGCCGATGGCGGCCTACGACCCGGGCGGCTCCACCGTCATCACCGTCGGCTCCGTCAGCAAGTCCATCTGGGCCGGGCTGCGCATCGGCTGGATCCGCGCCGCACCCGAGGTGATCCGCAGCCTCACCGCGGCCCGCGCCTACGCCGACCTGGGCAGCCCCGTGCTCGAACAGCTCGCCGTCAGCGAACTGCTGTCAGGGGACGGCTGGGAACAGGCCGTCACGCTCCGCCGCGAGAGGGCAAGGGAGAACAGGGAAGCGCTCACCGCAGCCGTGCGCGACCTTCTGCCCGACTGGGAGTTCACCGTGCCGCACGGCGGCCTCACCCTGTGGGTGCGTACCGGCGGCCTGTCGGGGTCCCGGATCGCCGAGGCGGCCGAACAGGTGGGCGTACGGGTGCCGTCGGGGCCCCGGTTCGGGGTGGACGGCGCCTTCGAGGGGTTCGTCAGGCTCCCGTTCACC
This sequence comes from Streptomyces sp. PU-14G, assembly GCF_041028275.1. Taxonomy (NCBI): domain Bacteria; kingdom Bacillati; phylum Actinomycetota; class Actinomycetes; order Kitasatosporales; family Streptomycetaceae; genus Streptomyces; species Streptomyces sp. PU-14G. Next base: position 7,731 of record NZ_JASKYT010000117.1, on the reverse strand, counting down.
ATCGCCGAGCCGCTCGCCAGGGAAGCCGCGGGACGGCTCGCAGCCGCCGCCGACCTCGTACGCTCCGGCACCCCCACGCCCTCCGACGTGCCCCGCTCCTACGTGGCCTGACCCTCCCCGGCCGCCTCCCTCGGAGGGGCGACCCGGTACGCCGTGGCCCCCACGCCTTCGGCCGGGGAGGGCTCGTACACGGACGCGGGCAGCAACTCCCTGACCGCCGCCCGCCCGGGCTCACCCACCGTCTCGTCCAACGGGTCGGGTGTGGCGGGCACCTGGAGCCGCAGCACCGGTCCCTGGCCCAGCCTGGCGAACCCCCGGCCCCGCGGCACCTGCACCCCGGGGCCGGTCTGCGGCGCCGCACCGAGCACGGCCCCCGCCTCCGCGGGCGACACGGATCCCAGCACCACCCGGGCCCTGGTGTGCGCGAAGACCGTGTCGGCCAGCATGTCGAGATCGTCGAACTGCTCGGCCACCACGACGGTCACTCCGGCGGCGCGGCCGTGCCGCAGCGGAACCCTCAGCAACTGCTGCGGGTCGACCCTCTCCTCGGCGCCCGCGAGATGGCTGAGCGCCGCGGGCCGGTCCAGCAGGATCCACAACGGCTGCCTGACCTCCTCGGGCACCGGCTCGCCGCGCTGCCGGGCCCGGCTGGTCACCAGCAACCGCCGCTCCGTCTCCCGCGCCGCCCACTCCAGCGCGGACAGCGCGCCCGGCAACGTCGACTCCACCCCCAGCACCCCGTGGCGCGCCGCGAAACAGGAGAACTCGCCGCCCCCGTCGCCGTCGACGAACAGCACCTCGCCCCGGCGCAGTGCCTGAAGCGCGAGCGAGCGCAGCAGCGAACTCGTCCCGGCCCCCGGCGTTCCCACGGCCAGCAGGTGCGGTTCCGTCGCGCGGTGCCCGGTGCGCCACACCACGGGCGGCACGTCGCAGGGGACGGCCGCACCCAGGAAGTGCACGGGAACGGTGCGCCGGACCTCGTAGCCGTCCGTGAAACCGAGCACCGTCTCGCCGGGCGCCGTGACGAACGGCTGCGCCACGATCCCGGTGGGCAGCGGTTCGAGTGCCGCCATCTCCAGCCGGTTGCCCTCCTGGTCCCAGCAGAAGCGGTACTCCCGCCCCCGGCCGGTCTTGGCCGCCAGCACCCGCTCGACACGCAGCCGCTCGGCGGGCTCGCCGTCGAGGAAAGCGGCCGGGTAGCTCAGCAGCAGGTCACTGATCCGCCCGTCGCGGAACGCGAACTCCTCGAAGGCGCGCTCCCACTCCCCGCCGGGCGCGTACAGCGGCTCGTGCTGCGGATCGTCCGCCGGCCCGAAGTAGGGCACCAGCGCCTCGTAGAGCGCCCGCAGGCGCGCGCGCTCCGTGTCGCCGGGCCCCGTCTGTGCCGCTGCGGGCTTCGCCGCGCCTTCCCGCCCGTACCACGCGGCGGCGGCAAGGAGGCCGAGCGCCGCCAGCACAGGACCGTAGGGCAGTACCCACAGCAGGGCGCCGCACGCCGCGACGGCGAACAGCACGGGACCGCGCCGGTCACCGGGTGTGCGCTCCCACCAGGCCCTGCCGCGGACCGTGAGGGACCGCACCCCGCGGCAGAGCACCAGCAAGGGGTGCAGCACGTCGAGGACTCCGTCGGCCCCCGCCCGTGCCGCACCCCGCGTGGCACCTCGTGCGCCGCACCGCGACAGTGACCGCGTCAGCGGCGTCATCGCCCACCGGCCCACGCTCAGCTCCTCCCGGGTCTGCTCGCCGCGGGTCCGCCGCGCCGCTCGCTGCGGACCCGGCGCCCTCGACTAGAACTTGATGCCGCCGAGCAGGCTCGCCAGGCTTTCACCTCCCGCTTTGATGCCGGGTGCCATCGCGGTGCCCGCGATGTAGAAGCCGAAGAGGGCGCACACCAGCGCGTGGGAGACCTTGAGATTGTCCTTCCTGAAGAACAGGAAGACGATCAGGCCCAGCAGCACGACACCCGAGATCGAGAGAATCACCAGCACTCCTGATGTAGGGGACGGTCACCATGAGTTTCACCAGCTTCACAGATCGTGTGCTCGGTAGGAAACTGGCATTTGGGGGATTTATCACCTAACGCCCCTGAACGGGTCGTGTCGCTGCCGGGCTCACGGTGGAAGCCCCTTCTCGTGGCACATCGCGCACGTCCGCCGAAGCGGGCACCGGGAACGGACCCGGCCGCAGGCCTTCGCCCCGTCGCCCCCTCACCCCTCGGCTCTCGTCATCCGCTCGCCCCGCACCCTCGCGAGCCCCACCGCCCTGCCGGCTTCCGCCGCCTTCCGGCGGCTCCAGGGGTCCTCCGCCCTCCCGTCGCCCGCCGCCGGCCCGTCCGAACCGTCGGCAGAGCAGGCCCTCCCGCTCCGGACCGCTGGAAGGCCAGCGCCACCAGGAGCAGCACGACCGGGCACGCGAAGGCCGCGGGCGCTGCCACGGCCCACAGGCCCGAGGCTGCTGCCGCGCCTGAGACGACGGCGACCAGCCGGAGCGCGGCCCCTGTGCTGGGCGGCGGGCCACCCGCGGGCAGTTGGGCGAACAGAGCGGTGAGCGTCCCGGTGAAGTACGTGCTCGGCGCCGCCATGGAGCCGCCCGCGAGCATGGCCGAGGACTGCAGGCCCATCGCCGTCGCCGCTGTCACCAGCAGCACGGTCCGCCACGTTCCTTCGGGGGCGCCGCCCGAGGAGGCCGCCGCCGCGGCGAACCCGACCAGCAGGAGGGCCTCCAACCACAGGCACCCCACCACCCGCGGCGGCCAGCCGCCGGCCCGCGTGCCGGTGCGCGGGCCGCGGCACAACCGGGCTGCCAGCACGGTGCCCGTCACGTACCCGGCCAGGGCGAGCGCGGCGGGCAGCCCCCGTTCGCCGCCGCTGCCCGCGGTGACGCCCATCAGCACGAGGTTGCCTGTCATCACTCCGGCGAACACGTGGCCGAGCGCGGACAGCGCCAGCGCGTCGACGGAACCGGACGCCGCCGCCAGGAACACCACGGAACACTGCGCACGGGCGGTCATGCTCTCAGCCATCCCGTCAAGGTAGGCCGCGCCCGTGCCGCCCCGGCCGCCGAACCGCCGCGCGGGGACACACCCTCACGCGCACCCGCACACCCGCAAACCCCTCACGGAAAGGCCCCTCACATGACCGACTCCACCGGCTCCCCTGAGCCCACCGGCTCCGCCGGTTCCGCGGACTCCGCCGACCCGGTGACGGCTTCGGCGGCCGAAGCCGTACTGTCCGGTCTCGGGGACATCCGCGAGAGTCTGGAGAGTTTCTACAAGGACCTGCATCAGCACCCGGAGCTCGGGTTCCAGGAGCACCGCACGGCCGGCCATGTCGCCCAGGCGCTGAACGAGTCGGACTACGAGGTCACCGAAGAGGTCGGCCAAACGGGCGTCATCGGTGTGCTGCACAACGGCGACGGGCCGACCGTCCTGCTGCGCGCGGACATGGACGCGCTGCCCGTGCGCGAACAGACGGGCCTGCCCTACGCCTCCACCGCGACCGGCACCGACAGCGACGGTGTCGAGCATCCGGTGATGCACGCGTGCGGCCACGACGTGCACGTCACCTGCCTGCTGGGGGCGGCCCGGCTGCTGGCGTCCCGCACCGACGCCTGGCAGGGCACGCTGGTCGTGCTCTTCCAGCCGAACGAGGAGAACGGTTCGGGCGCCAGGGCGATGGTCGACGACGGCCTCGCGCAGCGGATTCCGCGCCCCGACGTGGCGCTGGGCCAGCACGTGCTGCCCGCGCCCGCCGGATGTGTCCTGACCAGGCCGGGCGTCATGATGGCGGCCTCCGACAGTCTCCGCGTCACGCTGCACGGGCGGGGCGCGCACGGCTCCATGCCCGAACGTGCGATCGACCCGGTGGTGTTGGCGGCGATGGTCGTCGTCCGCCTCCAGACCGTCGTGGCGCGCGAGATCTCCGCCACCACGCCCGCCGTGGTCACCGTCGGCTCGATCCGGGCGGGCAGCGGGCCCAACATCATCCCGGACACCGCCGAGCTCCAGCTCAACATCCGCTCCTTCGACGAGGAAGCACGCACCCGCGTGCTCGCCGCCGTCCGCAGGATCGTGACCAGCGAGTGCGCCGCCTCCGGCGCGGACCGTGACCCGGAGTTCGAGACCCTGAGCGAGTTCTCCGTCACCGACAACGACGAGGAGGCGACCAGCCGCATCGCTGCCGCGTTCGAGGCATCCTTCGGGCAGGACCGGGCGCTGACGGTCGGCCTCGTCCCGGCCAGCGAGGACTTCGGCGAACTCCCCGCAGGACTCGGGTGCCCCTCCAGCTACTGGGGCCTCGGCGGCATCGACCCCGACACCTATCGCAAGGCCGAGCGCGCCGGGACCGTCGACAAGGACATTCCCAGCAATCACAGCTCCCGCTTCGCGCCGGTCGTCCAGCCCACGCTCGACATGGGTGTCCGTGCCCTGGTCACCGCGTCCCTGGCCTGGCTGGCCCCGCGGCCGAAGGGGAGATGACCCCACCACTGGGGCGAGGGCCCGGCGACCGCGGGAGAGGATCACTCGCTGGGCGAGGGGCTGTCGCTGTCGTATTTCGGCGTCTGTGCGGGAACCCGGACGGTGTGCGAACCCGCGTCGCGGAACCGGACGGTGAGCTCGATGTAGTCCCCGCCCCTGATCACCTTGCGCACGTTCCGCAGCAGCAGGTGCGGCTTTCCGCGCTCCAGTTGGGTGAGCTTGTGTGCGGGCAGAGCGATCTCCTCCGACCGCCGCTTGCCGTCGGAGGAGACGACCTCGACCGCATCGGCGGCCGTCGTACGGGCGCTCACCAGCTTGTCGGCCTCGTCGCCCTTGTTGTAGATCCACACGTACACGGGCACGTCGTCCTTCGGCTTCCACGGCCCGTGCCGCGGCTCGGCCACATGGGCGTACCGCAGCATCAGCGAGCCGACGCGGGCGTTCTGGCCCGGCGCGTCCCAGTCGGGTAGCGAGAAGTCGTCGTCCCCGCCGCACCCGACGGCGCCCAGCGCCAGAGCGAAGGCAGCCACACCGAGACCGTACCGGCTGCGTCGCGTGAAGCCGCCTGCCATGATCGCTCCTCTCGCGGCACCGACTCCGCCCGTCGCGGCACCGGTGAGCCCACTATTGGCAGCCCCTCGGCCCCGCGCAAACGAAGAGAGGAGGACGGGTGAAAGGGGGGGCGACGGGGCGCCGACCCTCCGCGGGCATTCCCTTGTGCTGCAACGCGTTCTACTCTGTGCGCCGCTACGGGGACCCGTCGTGGAGCGGAGGGGCCGTGTATCTCGACTACACCGCCGAACAGCAGGAGCTGCGCGAACGACTGCGCGAGTACTTCACGCGGCTCGTGCCCGAGGACGCGCACACGCGCTACGCCGAGCCGGCCGCCCAGAAGCGGTTCTACCGCCGCACCGTGCGTCAGCTGGGCCGGGACGGGTGGCTGGGCGTGGGATGGCCGCGCGAGTACGGCGGCCGGGGAATGAGCGCCGTCGAACAGTTCATCTTCTTCGACGAGGCCGCGCAGGCGGGCGTGCCGCTGCCGCTGATGGCGCTCAACACCGTCGGTCCGACCCTCATGCGCTACGGCACCGACGAACAGAAGGGATACTTCCTGCCCCGCATCCTGGCGGGCGAGCTCGACTTCGCCATCGGCTACAGCGAACCGGAGGCCGGTACCGACCTGGCCTCCCTCACCACCCGCGCCGTGCGCGAGGGCGACGCCGAGAGCGGGCACTACCTCGTCAACGGACACAAGATCTGGACCACGAACGGGGACACCGCCGACTGGGTGTGGCTCGCGGTGCGCACCGATCCCCACGCCAAGCCGCACAAAGGCATCACCCTGCTGCTCGTACCGACCAGCGACCCCGGCTACTCGTGCACCGTCATCACCACGCTCGCCTCCCACGACACCACGGCGAGCCACTACGAGAACGTGCGGGTGCCGGCGAGCCGCCGCGTCGGGGAGGAGAACGGCGGCTGGCGGCTGATCACCACCCAGCTCAACCACGAGCGCGTCACGCTCGCCGCGCACGGCACCATGGCCGTCCGCGCCCTGGCCGACACCCGGCGCTGGGCGCGGCGGACCAAGCTCGCCGACGGCCGCCGCGTCATCGACCTGGGCTGGGTCCGCACCCGCCTGGCCCGCGCGCACGCCCGCCTGGAGGCGATGAAACTGCTCAACTGGCAGATGGTGGACGCGCTCGACAAGTCCACGCTGACGCCGCACGACGCCTCAGCGGCGAAGGTCTACGGCAGTGAGGCGCGCCGTGACGCCTACGCCTGGCTCATGGAGGTCGTCGGCGCCGCGGGGCCGCTCAAGGAGGGATCGGCGGGCGCGGTGCTCGGCGGAGAGCTGGAACGCGGCTACCGCAGCGCCGTCATCTTCACCTTCGGTGGCGGGAACAACGAGATCCAGCGCGAGATCATCTCCTGGATCGGTCTCGGCATGCCGCGGGTGCGGCGCTGAGCGTCCCTGCGGTCCACCCGCGCGGTCCGTTCGGCGTACGAACGCGTCATCAGCGCACCGAACCAGTCAAAGGCGTACACCCTGCCCCCGGATGGCATACACGGGCAGGAACGAGGCAGCCATACTGGGCAGACAGGGAGGGACGCGCACAGGACGCGACGACGGGGGCGAGACGGGGATGGTTCCAAGCACCCTGATCCATGACCGTTACCGGCTGCTCGAGCTCATCGGGCGCGGCGGTATGGGCGAAGTGTGGCGGGCGCACGACGAGTCGTTGGGCAGAAGGGTGGCGGTCAAGTGCCTCAAACCGCTGGCCCAGCGCGGAGATGCCGCGTTCCTGCGCGTGGTGCGGGAGCGCTTCCGGCGCGAGGCGCGGGTCGCGGCCTCGTTGCAGCACAAGGGCGTCACGGTGGTGCACGACTTCGGTGACGACGAGGGCTTGCTCTACCTGGTCATGGAACTGCTCGAGGGGCGCAACCTCGGCCAGTTGCTGGAGGAGAGCAAGCGGCAACCGCTGCCGGTGGCCGAGGTGCTCGACGTCGCGGAGCAGGTCTCCGCGGCCCTGGCCTACACCCACGCCCAGGGTGTCGTGCACCGCGACCTGAAGCCGGCGAACGTCATGCGCACGGCGGACGGCACCGTCAAGATCTGCGACTTCGGCATCGCGCGGCTGGCCCACGACATCGGCTTCACCGCCAAGCTGACCGGTACCGGCATCGCCATGGGCACCCCGCACTACATGTCGCCCGAACAGATCGCGGGAACCGCCGTCGACCACCGCAGCGATCTGTACTCGTTCGGGTGCGTTCTCTACGAACTGGCCACCGGTGCGCCCCCCTTCAAGGGAGGGGACGCCTGGTCCGTCCTCGTCGGCCACCGCGACGCGCCACCCGAGCCGCCCCGCGCGCACCGGCCCGAGCTCCCCGCCCCGCTGGAGGAGGTCGTCCTGTGGCTGCTGTCGAAGGCGCCGGAGGAGCGGCCTCACGACGCCGCGGACCTGTCGGCGCAGCTCGCGGCGGCCCGTGCCTGCCTCCCCGACTGGCCCGTCGTCCCGGTGGATTCGGTGGGGCCCGCGGGGTCTGTGGGGTCCGTGGGGCCCGTGATTCCGGTGGAGCCCGCGGGCGCCGCGAGTGCCCTGGGTGCCGCGGGTGCTGCGGGCGCCGCGGGTGCTGTCGGTTCGGCGGGCGAGGCGGCGGCCTGGGGCGGCGCGGCGGCACGGGAGGACGCGGTGGGGTGGGAGGCCCCCGCAGCGTGGGAGGCCCCCGCAGCGTGGGAGGGCCAGGGG
>NZ_JASKYT010000116.1:0-18637 GCF_041028275.1 Streptomyces sp. PU-14G | reverse complement strand
GTGTATGGGGTGGGTCCGGTGCGGGGGCCGGCGCGAGTTCGCAGCGGGGCTGCCGGCCGTGCGGCAACCCGGCCGCCGCCTCGACCTCGGCGTGCGCGAGCCGCGCGCCGACCTCGTCCCGGACCGCGCGCAGTTCGGCGATGCAGGCGTCCAGCTCGGCCAGCTTGCGGCGGTAGACCTCCAGCGAGTCGGGGCAGGAGTCGCCCGCCGGGTGGCCCGCGCGCAGGCACTCCACGAAGGGCCGGGTCTCCTCCAGCTCGAAACCGTGGTCCCGCAGCGTTCTGATCTGCCGCAGCACCGCGAGGTCGTCCTCGCCGAACGTGCGGTGCCCGTGCGCGTCGCGGGCCACGTGCAGCAGGCCCCGCGCCTCGTAGTAGCGCAGTGTCCGGGTGGTGGTGCCCGCGCGTCTGGCCAGCTCCCCGATGCGCATCAGGCCGTGTCCTTCCGTCGCCGTTTCCGCCGCCTTCTGCGGTGGTCCGCGCGCTGTGCGCCTGCGGTGCTCCGCACGCTATGCGTTGACGCGGACGTCAACGCAACGGTGTGCGTGGGGGGGTGCCGTGCGACGCACGGCGAACCGAGTGACGAGTAGCCCTCCGCAGTCAAGTGCGAGCCGCGCACTCGAGTGCGGCCTGCGGCGGACCAGTCCGTGCCGGGCAGGTCCTCGCTCGTCACAGCGTCATCCACCGGCTGGGGGCGGGGCTCGCCGCGCCGCGAGCCGCACTGACACAGATCGTCAACTGATTGATTCTCACGGGTCTGGTCGCTGTCTTGGTCCTGCGTAGGGTTCCAAGAAGGCGGCGGTGCGGCAGTCGCGCACTCGATCTGCTGCCGCGCCGAGTGTTCCGGCGCACCTCCGAGAGAAGGAAACACACCCCTTATGCGTGCCCTTGTGGTCGATCACAGTGAGTCCGGCCCCGTCCGCTTCGCCGATGTCGACGAGCCCGTACCGTCCACCGCAGAGGCGTTGGTGGAGATACGGCACATCGGTCTCAACTTCGGAGAGTTGCAGTACGTGGACCAGTGGCCGGCCGGTGCTGTGCACGGTCACGACGCGGCCGGCGTCGTGGTGCGCGCCGCGTCCGACGGCTCGGGGCCGCCCGCGGGCACGCGCGTCGCGGTGGGAATGGCTCCCCACGCGTGGGCGGAGCGGGTGGCAGTCAGCCCCGCCTCGCTCGGCACCGTCCCCGAGGGCGTGGACCTGGCCGACGCCGCCGCGCTGGGGATCGCCGGAGTCACCCCGTTCCGGGTGCTGCGCACACGTTCCCTGCTGGCGCGCGACGTGCTGATCACCGGCGCCAGCGGGGGCGTGGGGCACTTCGCCGTCCAGTTGGCGGCGCTGGCGGGCGCCCGGGTGACGGCGCTCGTCGGCTCGCCGGAGCGGGCCGGCGGGCTCCGCGAGCTCGGGGCCGACAAGGTCCTGACCGATCTGGCCGGGGCCGGGGACCGGTTCGACCTCGTCCTGGACACGGTCGGCGGGCCGCTGGTGGCCCAGGCGTGGAGTTGCCTCGCCGAGGGCGGCACCATCCACCTGGTCGGTTACTCCTCGGGGCAGGAAACCGCCTTCCCGCCAGGAACCTTGTTCGGCTTCGGTGAGCCCCGCAGCATCGCCACGTACGGCGACATGACACCGACCGGCGGGGAGCTGACGGACCTGCTGGGCCTCATGGCCGCCGGGAGGCTCGCGGCACCGGTCGGACTGCGAGGCGACTGGCAGGGCGTGGGCGACGCCGTTCGGGCGCTGTTCGCGCGGAAGGTGCACGGGAAGGTCGTTCTTGACGTGACCTGAACCTCTGGGCGAGGAGACATGGGCTGTCGGTGGGCGGTGCGCGGCGGTGGACGAGAATGGACCCATGGATGTGCTGGCGGAGGTCTTGCGTGTTTCCGGTGCGCGTGGGGCGCTCGGGGTCACGCTGAAGGCCGGAGGCACCTGGGGCCTGTGGCTGGACGCCTCCCCAGGAGCGGCACTGCACGTGGTGTCCCACGGCACCATGTGGCTCCACGTCAGGGGCGAGAAACCTCTCCAGGTGGGGGCCAAAGACGCCGTCCTGGTGCCGCCGGGCACCGCACACGGGATAGCCGGCGGCGCCGGCGTGAGGATGGGTTCCTGCGACCGCGAGGCGGCGGCCCGGTCTTTCGGCGAGGGCCGCGCCCTGCGGCTGGGCTCGGCGCCGGTGCAGACGGAAGTGATCGTCCTGCACTACGAGCAGGACCCGGAGGTGCGCACACCGGTGCTCACCTCCCTCGCCCGGCCGATGCACGTCACAGCCCGCCAGAACGCGCAGCTAGGAAGGACCGTCGAACTCCTCACGGCGGAACTCGCACAGCCCCAGATCGGCACCACCGCCGCCATCACCAGCATCGTCGACCTTCTGCTCGTCCAGTTCGTACGCGCCTGGCTGGCCCGCCACCCGCAGGAGCGGTCCGGCTCGTGGCTGGGCGCGATGCGTGATCCGGTGGTGCGCGACGCCCTGGCATGTGTCCACGCCCAACCGGAACGTCCCTGGACCACGGAGACCCTGGCCGCCGCGACGCGCGTCTCCAGGGCGACGCTGTCCAGGCGTTTCCGGTCCGCCCTCGGACAGACGCCGGGCGCGTACGTGACGCAGTGGCGCATCGACCTGGCGTCAGTCCGGCTCCGCGATACCGATGAGCCGGTCGAGTCGATCTCGGGCGCGGTCGGCTACGCCTCCGCGCACGCTTTCAGCCGAGCCTTCAGGCGTGCCCGAGGCACGGCCCCGGGCGCGTACCGTTCTCGACTTCGCCAGTGACCACAGCCAGACCGTCACCGGCCACACCGGAGCACGAGTTGGTCCGGGCGGGCGGAGGGGGGCGGCGCCGCTCGTCATCGCGGAGCGGCTCGGTGCTCTCGTCCTCGAAACGCGTGCGACGGTGCGGCCGTGGACGGCGACACCTCGGCAGAGGGCGAAGGCGACGCGGAGTCGTCACCTGAGTTCGCCGCTCGTTGACGGCACCCCGCGTGGGGTGTCGCCGAGCACGGCGCGAGTGGTATACACCACTGACCGCACGGTGTCCGATGTTCGTTCGTGTTCTCTCAAGGGAGTGGCGATGGCGGAAGACGAGACTGTCCAACCGACACGACGGGCCGTGACAGCCGCGGGCCTCACGGCGGTGGCCGCGGGAGGACTGGCAGGCCCCCTCGCGTCCCCCGCCACCGCGGCCCCGGGCCAGGCGGCCGGCGACGCCCCCTTCGTCGTCCCGGCCCTGCGCGAATGGCACGCGCGCGCGGGCGAGTTCCGCCTCACCCCCGCCACCCGTGTCGTGGCCGAGGGCGGTGACCGCCGGCTGCTGCGGCTCGCCCGGACCCTGCGCGACGAGCTGGAGGAGACCACCGGCGTCCGCACCCGCACACCGGGGACCGACCGCGGCCGACGCCCGCGGCACGGCGAGATCCGCCTCGTCCTCGACGAGGCCGCACACCACCCGCCCGCGGGCGAGCGCTACCGCGCGGAGGGCTACCGCCTCACCGCCACCCGCGACCACCTGCGCCTCGAAGCCCCCGCCTACGCGGGCGTGCACCACGCGACCCGCAGCCTCCTGCAGATCCTCACCGGCTCCCGCGCGCGCACCGTCCCCGCGGGCGAGGCCGTCGACTGGCCCGACTATCCGCGCCGCGGCTTCATGCTGGACGTGGGCCGCCGCTACTTCACGCCCGCCTTCCTCCGCGATTACATACGGCTGCTCGGCTGGTTCAAGTTCAACGACTTCCAGATCCACCTCAACGACAACGAGATCCAGCCGCCCGGTGGCGACTGGAGAGCGGCACAGTCCGCGTTCCGCCTCGCGAGCGACGCGCCCAGGTGGGCGGGCCTGACCGCCCGCGACGGCTCCTACGACCGCGCCGACTGGGACTCCTTCGAAGACCTCGCCGAGAGGTGCGCCGTACGGCTCACCCCGGAGTTCGACGCCCCCGCACACTCCCGGGCCTTCGTCGCCCACCGCCCCGACATCGGCCTGGACGGCGGCAACTCCGACCACCTCGACCTGGGCAACCCGGCGGCCACGGCCTATATGAAGGACCTCTTCAGCCACTTCACGCCGTGGTTCCGCAGCCCCGTCGTGCACTTCGGCGCGGACGAGTACGGCGGGCCCGTCGAGCACTACCACGCCTACTTCGACACCATGGCGGCCCACCTGAGACAGCTCGGCAAGCGGCCCGCGGCCTGGGGCAGCCTCAGCCAACTCGGCGGCACCGCCGAGGGTTACGACAGGGACGTGCGCGTCTACAGCTGGAACAACGGCTGGTACGGGCCGCAGGCCATCAAGAAGGACGGCTTCGAGTTCGTCAACATCAACGACGCGACCCTCTACATCGTGCCGTTCGCGGACTACTACCACGGGCAGGGCCTCGACGGACGTTACCTGTACGAGCAGTGGGCCCCGCACGTCTTCCCCGACGGGCAGAGCGTGACACCCCTCGATCCGGCGCTGCGCGGTGCGCTGTTCGCCGTCTGGAACGACCTCGTACACGAGGACTACACCGAGCAGGACGTGCACGGCCTGGTCGACAAGACCCTCGGAGTCCTGGCCCGGCGCATGTGGCACGCGGACGACGGCGGTCCCGACTACGACACCTTCCAGCGCGGTGTCGCAGCCCTGGGCCTGGGCCCTGGGCTGGAACTGCTGGGGGAGCGGTAGCCGACTCCGGCAGCGGCGTACGCGGCCACGGCCGCGTACGCCGGGCGGTCACACCGGGTGGTAGCGGCGCTCCGGGCGGCCCGTCGTGCCGTACCGGAGAGTGACCCGCGCGGTGCCGGTGGCCACGAAGTGCTCCAGATAGCGGCGCGCGCTCACCCGGGACAGGCCGCTGTGCTGGGCGCACTCGGAGGCGGACAGGCCCGCCTGGGCGCAGCTCGCGTCGAGCGTCGCGCGCACCAACGCCGACGTCTGCTCGGTCAGCCCCTTGGGAAGCGGGCCCCGACGGGTGGCGAGCGCCGCACCCGCCGGGGCCTCACCTGCCTGCGGGCTCGGCACGGACGCCGGCACGGACGCGGGCGCGGGCGCCGACGCGGGCGCCGACGCGGGCTCGGGCCCGGGCCCGGGCGGGGACGGGGACTGCGGCGCGCCCGTACCGGTGCCCGAGAAGACCCGGTCCAGTTCGTCCTGGTCCGGCGAGGTCAGCTCCTCGAACTCCCGCCTCTCGCGCGCGTACCGTTCGAGACGCTCGGCGAGCAGCCGCCCCTCGAACGGCTTGACGACGTACTGCACCGCGCCGCCGTGCCGCGCGGCCCGCACGCTGGCCGCGTCCCGCGCCGCCGTGATCACCAGCACGTCGGGGCCGCCACCGGGCGCACCGTCGCCCCGCAGCCGCCGCAGCACCTCGAGACCGCTCACATCCGGCAGGTACAGGTCGAGCAGCACCAGGTCGGGGGCCAGTTCGCGCACCAGGGAGAGCGCCTGCGCGCCGCTGTGCGCCACCCCGGTCACCTCGAAGCCCGGCACCCTCGCCACCAGCGTGCTGTGCAGACGGGCCACCATGAAGTCGTCGTCGACGACCAGGACGCTGATCACGAGGGAACCCCGTAGGCGACCCCCGTCAGCTCCTGGGAGGCCGCCCACAGGCGCATGCCCGCCGCGTCGCTGAGCGTCCAGGGCGCCCGCGGCGACGGTGCGGGCGCGCCCCGCCAGCCCGCCAGCCGGGGCCCGGTGAAGGAGTCGGCGCCCACACCGGGCGCCGTCGCCGCGTACAGCGTCGGCAGCGCGCCGGCCTCGGCGGACTGCGCGACCAGCCGGTTGCCGAGCCGCATGACGCGCTCGGCCGCCCTCCTGCCCTCCATGCGCGGGCCCGCGCTCTGCAGGTTCGTCGCCGCGTAGCCGGGGTGCGCCGCCGCGGCGATCAGCGGCGTGTCGGCCAGGCGCCTGGCCAGCTCGTGGGTGAAGAGCAGATTGGCCGTCTTGGAGCGCCCGTAGGCGACCCAGCGCCCGTAGGAGCGCTCGCTGTTCAGGTCGGTGATGTCGATGTTGGCCAGCACGTGGAGAGCGCTGGAGACGGTGACCACCCGGGGGGCGGGAGAGGCCAGGAGCCGGTCCAGCAGCAGACCCGTGAGTGCGAAGTGCCCCAGGTGGTTGACGCCGAACTGCCTCTCGAAACCGTCCGCCGTGCGGCCGTACGGCAGCGCCATGACCCCCGCGTTGTTGACCAGCAGATCCACCCGGTCGTCCGGCAGTTCCTTGGCGAACGCGTTCACCGAGGCCAGGTCGCCCAGATCGAGCAGGCGCAGCTCGGCGCGCGGCCCCGCCTCCGGCAGCTCCCGCACGAGCCGGTCGCGGGCCCGGCGCCCGCGCTCCTCGTCGCGGCAGGCGAGGACGACGCGCGCCCCGCGCCGCGCCAGCTCCCTGGCCGCCACGAAACCCAGCCCGCTGTTGGCGCCGGTCACCACCGCGGTGCGGTCGCTCTGGTCGGGGATGTTCCGCGCTGTCCAGCCCATCGCTCGCCCTGCTCCTCGCCTCGCTCGCGCCCGTCCGTGCGGGGGCCTCTCCTTCGGAGGCTAGCGGCACCTCCACCCCTGGTCGAGGTCGGCGGTACCAGCGGCGGGCCGTGCTCACCTCGGGGGGGGGGGGGCTCTAGGCTGCCCCCATGAACGCGTCTTCCTCTCCGGCCTCTCCCGAGACGTCCGTCTTCGCGGCGCCCCACGTGCTGCTGCTGCACGGCCCCAACCTCAACCTGCTGGGCGAGCGCGACCGCGACACCTACGGCAGTACCACCCTGCGGGACGTCGAGGAGCGCACCACGGCGCTCGGCAAGGAGCTCGGCGCCGAGGTGCGCTGCGCCCAGAGCAACAGCGAGGGCGCGCTCATCGACCTGATCCACTCCACCCGCGGCAGTGACGACGGCATCGTCTTCAACCCGGGTGCCTACGCGCACTACAGCTACGCGCTGCGCGACGCGCTGGAGGCCGTCGCCGGGCTCGGCATCCCCTGCGTGGAGGTGCACATCTCCAACGTCCACGCTCGCGAGGCCTTCCGGCACACCTCCGTCACGGCCCCGGTGTGCCAGGGCATGGTCTCGGGCCACGGCGTCTTCGGATACGAACTGGCGCTGCGCTCCGTGCTGCACCGGATCGGGGAGTGGGGCAGCAGGAAGGCGGCCTGAGCCGCGTCACTCGGTGCCCGTCACCGCCGTGAGGATGAACACCGAGTCCTCCAGCGCCAGCACCCCGTGCCGCAGGTGCGGAATCCGCTGGATCTGCCCGGCCGCGACGTCCTGGTCGGCGGTGCCCTCGGTGATCCTGACACTGCCCTGAAGGACGTGGAGGCTCGCCGCCGGGGGAGTGTTGTGCTCCTCCAGGGACGAGCCCTCCGTCAGCGCGATGACGGACTGCCGCAGCGGCCCGTCGTGCAGGAAGAGGTACGCGCTGCGGCCGTGCGGGTCTCGCCTCGCCAGCGCCAGGTGCTCGGCTGCCAGTGCGGTCGTATCATCCATGCGTCCATCGTGCCTCGCACGGCACACGATGCAACCGGTCGACCCGCGCGAGAGCCCGCGCATTTCCCTCCCCGGAACCTTCCCGCCGTTTCCCGCGGTCTTCCCGGGGCCTTCCCGGGGCCTTCCCGGGGCTCTCTGGGCCCCTCCGGGCTCCGCCCCGCGGACGCTGTCGGCGCCCGGTCAGCGGTTCCAGGTGCCCCGCGCCGCCGCCCGCCGGGCGAAGTCGGTGAAGTCGCGCGGCGGACGGCCCAGCACCTGGCGCACCCCGTCGGAGACGCTCGCGTTCCGCCCGTCCAGCAGCTGGGCGAACATCTCGTCCAAGAACGCCACCAGCTCGGCCGGCTCGCCCTGCTCGGCGAGCCACCGGCCGTACTCCTCCCGGGGGACGGGCACGTAGCGCACCGTCCGGCCGCTCGCCTCGGCCACCTCCCGGGTGGCCTCGGCGAAGGTGAGCAGGCGGGGGCCCGTCAGGTCGTGGACCCGTCCGTGGTGCCCTTCCCCGGTGAGCGCGGCCACCGCGACGTCGGCGATGTCGTCGGCGTCGATGAACGGCTCGCGCACGCCGTCGGCCGGGAAGGGCAGTTCGCCGCCGAGGACGAACGGGAGGAAGACACCCTCGCTGAAGTTCTGGAAGAACCAGCTGGTGCGCAGGATGGTCCACTCCACGTCCGTGCGGCGCAGGGCCTGCTCGGTGGGTTCGGCCAGGTCCTCGCCCCGCGCGGAGAGCAGCACCAGCCGCCGCACACCGGCCCGTGCGGCGCGCTCCGCGAAGGCGCCGGCGGCCTCGGCCACTCCCGGTGCGCCGACGTCGGGCTGGCAGACCACGAAGGCGGCCCGCACGCCGTGCAGTGCCGCGTCCCAGGTGGAGCGGTCCTCCCAGTCGAAGGGCGGGTGCCCGCTGCGGGTCCCCACCCGCACCGGACAGCCGCGCTCGCGCAGTCGTTCGACGACTCGGCGGCCGTTCTTGCCGGTGCCGCACAGGACGAGGAAGGTGCCGTCCGCGGTGTCCGTCTCGTTCGCATGCTGCGTCGTGTTCTCGCTCATGCCCCCAGCCAACGCCGCCCGGCCGCCGCGGAACATCGCTCAGCGGCTCAGCCCCATGTCCGCGCGTCTAAGCTGCTGTTGTGACGGTGACCGGGGTGGGGAACGGGACGAGGACGGGGCCGGGCGGCGGGGACGGGCTGGCCGAGGCACTCACCGAGGTGCTGAGCGGAGCCCGGGCGTCCGGCGGACTGCTCCACCGGGCGGTGCTCGCGCCTCCCTGGGGCGTACGCGTCCAGGACGGGGCGCCGCTGGCGATCGCCTCCGTGCTGCGCGGCGAGGGCTGGGTCCTTCCCTCGTGCGCCTCGGGACCGGGCCCGTCACGGATCGCACCCGGCGATGTGGCGGTGCTGCGCGGCCCCGACCCCTACGTACTCGCCGACGACCCGGCGACCCCGCCGGATCTGCTGATCCAGCCCGGCGACTGCTGCACCACCGTGGACGGCGTCGACCTGTGCGAGGAGATCGCCCTCGGCGTCCGCACCTACGGGCGCGACCCGGAGGCCCCCACCGTCTTGCTGAGCGGCAGCTACCAGCTGCACGGCGACCTGAGCAGCCGGCTGCTGGACGCGCTGCCGCCGGTGCTGGTGCTGCGCGGCACGGAGTGGGACGCGGGGCTGATGACGCTCGTCGAGCAGGAGATCGTCAAGGACGCGCCTGGCCAGCAGATGGTGCTGGACCGGGTGCTCGACCTGCTGCTGGTGTCGGTGCTGCGGGCGTGGTTCGCCCGCCCCGAGGCGGACGCCCCCGCGTGGTACCGCGCCCAGAGCGATCCCGTGGTCGGTGTCGCGCTGCGGCTGCTGCACGAACAGCTGGGGCACGGTTGGACGGTGGCCTCGCTCGCCGCCAAGGCGGGGGTCTCCCGCGCGAGCCTCGCCCGCCGGTTCACCGAACTGCTGGGCGAGCCGCCCATGGCCTACCTCGCGCAGCGGCGCATCGACCTGGCCGCACGGCTGCTGCGGGAGCCGGGAGCCACACTGGGGGCCGTCGCCCGCCGGGTGGGCTACGCGGACGGATTCGCGCTCAGCGCCGCCTTCAAACGCGTGCGGGGAGTCAGCCCCGCCGAGTACCGCGCCGGGTACCGGCCGGGCCAGCCCGTCGGAGGCTGAGACGGCAGGCGCCGCCCCGCCCCTCGCGGGCCCGGATGTCGGTGCGGGCAGGCATGCTGGGCGGATGTACCAGGAGAGGGCTTCTTCGCGGGTGCCGGGGGCCGTGGCGTGGACCCGCGCCGCGGCTCTGCCCGGCACCAGGGGGCGGGTGCTGCCCGACGGCTGCATGGATCTGCTGTTGTGGAACGGCGAGCTGGTCGTCGCGGGCCCGGACACCCGCGCGTACCTGACCACGGAGCGCCGGGGCCTGCCGGTGTACGGGCTGCGCCTGGCGCCGGGGACGGGCCCGCGCGTCTTCGGCGTACGCGCCTGGGAGCTGTGCGACCAGCGGGTGCCGCTGGAGGACCTGTGGCCGGGCCGCCGGGTGCGGGGACTGCGCGAACGGATCGCCCACGCCGCCGACCCGCAGGCCGCGTTGGAGCGCGTCGCCGCCGGACGGCTGGCCGCCGCTCGGGGCGAGGCCGCCGAGGCGCGGGCCGCCGCGCTGGTGGAGGCGGTCGCGGACCGGTTGCGTCAGGGCGACGGCGTCGCGCGGACCGCCGGGTACGTCGGACTGAGCGAGCGTCAGCTGCACCGCCGCTGCCGGGACGCCTTCGGGTACGGCCCCAAGACACTGGCCCGCGTGCTGCGCTTGCAGCGGGCGCTGCGCGTGGCCGAGTCGGGGCTGCCCCTCGCCGAGACCGCCGCGCGGGCCGGCTACGCCGACCAGGCGCACCTCTCCCGCGAGGTGCGCGCCCTCGCGGGCCTGACCCCCGCGCAACTCCTGCGGCCCGCGGGCGAAAGACCCTAGTTCCGTGCGAACAGGTCGATGCCGTTGCCGTCCGGGTCCAGTACGACGGCGTAGCGCTGGCCCCAGGGGGCGTCCCACGGCGCGTGGCGGCCCTCGTATCCGGCGTCTGTCAGTTCGCCGTACACCGTGTCGACCTCCGCGGGGGAGCCGCACAGGAACGCGAGCCCGACGCGCCCCGCCCCGCGCGGCGGTGCGCTCCACTCGCCGTCGAACGAGCGGACGGTCTCCTCCGTGTCCCACGCCAGCCGCAGTCCGCCGGGCCCGGCGGACTCCACGTGTGCTTCCTTGTCCGCGTCCGCGGGGATGTCGAGTCCCAGCCGCCGGTAGAAGGCCAGCGAAGCGGCCATGTCCGCGGTGACGATTCCGATGAGGTCGAGTCGAGGTGCCATACGCGCACGCTAGGCCGGGGCGTCCGCCGCGTCTTGAACGAATCGGCCGCCCTCCGGCCGGGCGGGCAGGCCCCGGGGCCTGTCCTGCGGGCCCCTCCGGGGGCTTACCGTGGCGGCATGGCTGAGGCTTTGAGCGTGTTGACGACCGTGGGGTCGCAGGAGGAGGCGCGGGTGCTCGCGGCGGGCGCCGTGGAGCGGCGGGTCGCGGCGTGTGCGCAGATCAGCGGCGCCGTCACCTCGGTGTACCGGTGGGAGGGGGCCGTGCAGACGGACCCGGAGTGGCAGGTGCTGTTCAAGACGGCCGCCGGCTCCTACGACGCGCTGGAGTCCTACCTGAGCGAGGCCCATCCGTACGATGTCCCGGAGATCATCGCCACCCCGATCGTGCGCGGCAGCGCCGCGTACCTGGACTGGGTCCGCCAGGAGACCCAGGACGCCCATGAGCCCCGGGGGACCGGGGAGACCCGGGAGGCCCGGGAGGGTTAGGCGCCATCGGACGGGGCTCAGGCGGCCGTCCGTTCGCCGTGACCCGGCACCCTCCGGTTACGGTCGCCGTATGCATGCCACGTACGGCACACCCGCAGCGGAGGGCCCCGGCGCCCGCCAGGGGCCGAGGTACGCGCCGTCGGACATCGCACGCTGGGTGCCGGAGCCGGACAAACGCCCGGGGCGTACGGCCTTCCAGCGGGACCGGGCCCGGGTGCTGCACTCGGCGGCGCTGCGGCGTCTCGCGGGCAAGACGCAGGTCGTCGCGCCCGGGACCGCGGCCCCTTCGTGGGACGCGTCGCCGCGTACCCGGCTGACGCACTCCCTCGAATGCGCCCAGGTCGGCCGCGAGCTGGGCGCCTCGCTGGGGTGCGACCCCGATCTGGTGGAGACCGCGTGCCTGGCGCACGACCTGGGGCACCCTCCCTTCGGGCACAACGGCGAGGCCGTGCTCGACGAGATCGCCGCGCCGGCGGGCGGTTTCGAGGGGAACGCCCAGTCGCTGCGGCTGCTGACCCGGCTGGAGCCCAAGCGGTTCTCCGCCGAGCCCGACGGGCAGGCGCACGTGGGCCTGAATCTGACGCGGGCCGCGCTGGACGCCGCGACGAAGTACCCGTGGCGCCGGGGCGGTCATCCGGCGGACCCGGCGTCCGGCAAGTTCGGTGTCTACGACGCGGACCTGCCCGTCTTCCGCTGGCTGCGCGAGGGCGCGCCCCAGGGCCGTACCTGTTTCGAGGCGCAGGTCATGGACTGGTCGGACGATGTGGCCTACTCGGTGCACGACCTGGAGGACGGCATCAGGGCGGGGCACCTGGAGCCGCGGTCGCTGCGCTCGCGCGCCGAGCGCGCCGACGTCTTCGCCTGCGCCGCCGCCCGCTACGCGCCGGGCGCCGACGAGGCGGAGCTGGCCGCCGCGCTGGACCGGCTGCTCGCCCAGGAGTGGTGGCCGCACGAGCACGACGGCACGGCCATGGCGCAGGCCAGGCTGAAGGACGCGACCAGTCAGCTGATCGGCCGCTTCGCGCTGGCCGCCGAGGCGGCGACCCGCGCCGCCTACGGTTCGGGGCCGCTGACCAGGTACGGGGCCGAGCTGATCGTGCCGGGGCCCGCCCGGCTGGAGTGCGCGGTCCTCAAGGCGGTCGTCGACTGCTACGTGATGCAGCGTCCGGAGCTGGAGCGGCTGCGCGTGGAACAGCGCGCGGTCCTCCGCGAGCTGGCCGAGGCCCTGCTGGCCCGTGCGCCCGAGGGACTGGACGCGCAGTACGCGGACCTGTACGAGGAGGCGTCCCGCGGCGAGAACGGGGAGGCGTCCCGCGGCGAGGGGGTGGCGGCGGCGCGGCTGCGCGTGGTGGTGGACCAGATCTCCACGCTCACCGACGCCGCGGCCCGCTCCCTCCACCAGGTGATGACAGCGGGTACGGCACCGTGACTGTGAGCGAGCGGTGCGGAACCCGCCACGACGCCCGCACGTCCCTTCCCCACCCCTGCCTCTTCCCGCGCATGGTGCGATGGGGGACGCTCACGGTGGACGCTCACACGTGAACGACGGGGGACGACAGCACGGCCCGCGAAGGCCGGCGCTCCAAGGGGATTCGAGGAGGAGCTTCAAGTGGTGGACGCACACCGTACGTTCGTCATCGTCGGCGGGGGGCTCACGGGGGCGAAAGCCGCCGAGGCCCTGCGCGCGGAGGGGTTCACGGGCCGCGTGATCCTGATCGGTGACGAGCGCGAGCATCCCTACGAGCGCCCCCCGCTCTCCAAGGGTTTCCTCACCGGTTCGGCCGAGCGCGGCAGCGTCTTCGTGCACGAGCCCGCCTGGTACGCGGCGGCCGACATCGAGCTGCATCTGGGGCAGCCAGCCGTCCAGCTCGACCGGGAGGGCAGGGCGGTCAGGCTGGGCGACGGCACCCGCATCCACTACGACAAACTGCTGCTGGCCACCGGCGCCGAGCCGCGCCGGCTGGAGATCCCCGGCACCGATCTGGCCGGCGTGCACCACCTGCGCCGTCTCGCGCACGCCGAGCGGCTGCGCGGCGTGCTGACGGCGCTCGGCCAGGAGAACGGCCATCTGGTGATCGCGGGGGCGGGCTGGATCGGTCTGGAGGTGGCAGCCGCGGCGCGTACGTACGGTGCGGAGGTCACCGTCATCGAGCCGGAGCCCACCCCGCTGCACACGGTGCTCGGCCCGGAGCTGGGGACGCTCTTCGCCGACCTGCACCGCGAGAAGGGCGTCAGGTTCCACTTCGGCGCCCGGCTCACCCGGATCGCCGGGGCTGACGGGATGGTGCAGACGGTGCACACCGACGACGGTGACGAGCACCCGGCGCACGACGTCGTCGCCGCCATCGGCGCCGCGCCGCGCACGGCGCTGGCCGAGGCGGCGGGCCTGGAGACGGCTCAGGGGCCCGGCGGCGGCATCGCGGTGGACGCCTCGCTGCGCACCAGCGATCCGGACGTCTTCGTGGCCGGTGACGCCGCCGCCGCGCAGCATCCGCTGCTGGGTACCCGGCTGCGGGTCGAGCACTGGGCCAACGCGCTGAACGGCGGTCCGGCCGCCGCCCGCGCCATGCTCGGCAAGGACGTGTCCTACGACCGGGTGCCGTACTTCTTCTCCGACCAGTACGAGCTGGGCATGGAGTACTCGGGCTACGCGCCGCCCGGGTCCTACGACCAGGTGGTGTGCCGGGGGGACGTGGGCAAGCGGGAGTTCGTCGCGTTCTGGCTGCGTGAGGGCCGGGTGCTGGCGGGGATGAACGTCAACGTCTGGGATGTCGCGGGCCCGATCCAGGACCTGGTCCGCTCGGGTGTCGCGGTGGACGCGGAGGCGCTGGCCGATCCCGGCGTGCCCCTGGAGTCGCTGGGCGCCACGGCGTGAGGCTGATCGCCACGGCGTGAGGGCCGGTCGCCACGGCGTGATGCCGGACGCCACGGCGTGATGCCGGGGCGGCGCATGGGGGATATGTTGCGGTAAGGAACGGTGTGACCGTGCCGATGCCGGACGGCGGCCCCTCGGCGCCGCCCAACCGCGGCGAGCTAAGGACGAGTGAGCGATGGCGAAGCAGACGGTGGCCGAGCAGTTCGTCGACACGCTGGTGCGGTCCGGCGTCGAACGCCTGTACGGAGTGGTGGGGGACAGTCTCAACCCGGTCGTGGACGCCGTCCGGCGCAACCCGGCCATCGACTGGATCCAGGTCAGGCACGAGGAGGCCGCCGCCTTCGCCGCCGGGGCCGAGGCGCAGCTGAGCGGAAAGCTCACCGCGTGCGCCGGCTCCTGCGGCCCGGGCAACCTGCACCTGATCAACGGCCTCTTCGACGCGCACCGCTCCATGGCCCCCGTACTGGCGCTGGCCTCGCACATCCCCAGCAGCGAGATCGGCACCCGCTTCTTCCAGGAGACCCACCCCGACCGGCTCTTCGTGGAGTGCAGCCACTACAGCGAGCTGATCTCCAGCGAACAGCAGATGCCCCGCGTCCTCCAGACGGCCATCCAGCACGCGGTGGGGCAGCAGGGCGTCAGCGTCGTCGCACTCCCCGGTGACCTGGCCTCGGAGCCGGCGCCCGAGGCGCCGGTGGAGCACGCGCTGGTCACCTCCCGGCCCACGGTGCGGCCGGGGGACGTGGAGGTCGACGCGCTGGTGCGCATGATCGACGAGTCGGAGAAGATCACCCTGTTCTGCGGCGCGGGCACTGCGGGCGCGCACGCGGAGGTCATGGAGTTCGCCGAGCGGATCAAGTCCCCGGTCGGGCACGCGCTGCGCGGCAAGGAGTGGATCCAGTACGACAACCCCTACGACGTCGGCATGAGCGGGCTGCTCGGATACGGCGCCGCCTACGAGGCCACCCACGAGTGCGATCTGCTGATCCTGCTGGGCACCGACTTCCCGTACAACGCGTTCCTGCCGAAGAACTGCAAGATCGTCCAGGTGGACGTGCGGCCCGAGCATCTGGGCCGCCGCACCCAGCTCGACCTCGCCGTGTGGGGTGACGTCCGCGAGACGCTGCGCTGCCTCACGCCGCGGGTCCCGGTGAAGACGGACCGCAGGTTCCTCGACCGGATGCTCAAGAGGCACGCCGAGGCACTGGAAGGCGTCGTCAGCGCGTACACCCGCAAGGTCGACAAGCACACCCCGATCCACCCCGAGTACGTCGCCTCCCTCCTGGACGAGGAGGCCGCCGACGACGCCGTCTTCACCGTGGACACGGGCATGTGCAACGTGTGGGCGGCCCGCTACATCACTCCGAACGGGCGGCGCCGGGTGATCGGCTCGTTCAGCCACGGATCGATGGCCAACGCCGTTCCGCAGGCCGTCGGCGCCCAGCTCCTCGACCGGGACCGCCAGGTCATCTCCATGTCGGGCGACGGCGGCTTCGCCATGCTGATGGGCGAGTTCCTCACGCTGGTGCAGTACGACCTGCCGGTCAAGGTGGTGCTGTTCAACAACTCCTCGCTGGGCATGGTCGAGCTGGAGATGATGGTGGACGGCATGCCGGCGTACGGGACGAACAACCGCAATCCGGACTTCGCGGCGCTCGCGCAGGCGGCCGGTGCCCACGCGGTCCGCGTCGACAAGCCCAAGCACCTGCGGGGCGCACTCAAGGACGTCCTCAAGCACAAGGGTCCTGCGCTGATCGACGTGGTCACGGACCCGCACGCCCTCTCGCTCCCGCCGAAGATCACCCGCGAGCAGGTGAGCGGCTTCGCCCTCTCGGCCGGGAAGACGGTGCTCGACGGCGGCGTGGGCCGGATGGTCCAGATGGCCAGGTCCAACCTGCGCAACATCCCCCGGCCCTGAGCGGGCCCGGTCACGGTACGGCTCGCGGTACGAGGGCGCGGTCCCGACCACGGGACGAGCTCGCGGTCCCGACCACGGGACGAGCTCGCGGTCCCGACCACGGGACGAGCTCGCGGTCCCGACCACGGGACGAGCTCGCGGTCCCGACCACGGGACGAGCTCGCGGTCCCGACCGCGGGGCGGATCGTGGACCGGACGACCCGTGGTCCTGACCGCGGGGCGGGACTGTCACCGGCGCGCCGTAGACTTTCCGCGTGGCTGGAAGGATCAATGACGAGGACGTGAAGGCGGTACGGGACGCGGTCCCGATCGACTCCGTCGTCTCCGAGTACCTCCAGTTGCGCAACGCGGGCGGCGGCAACCTCAAGGGCCTGTGCCCCTTCCACGACGAGAAGTCCCCCTCCTTCCACGTCAGCCCGAGCAAGGGGCTGTACCACTGCTTCGGCTGCCAGGAGGGCGGGGACACTCTCGACTTCGTGATGAAGGTCGACCACCTCTCCTTCTCCGAGTCCGTCGAACGGCTCGCGGCCCGCGCCGGCATCACCCTCCGCTACGAGGAGGGCGGCTACGGCCGCGCCTCGCAGCAGGGCGAGCGCACCCGGCTGGTCGAGGCGCACAAGATCGCCGCCCGGTTCTACGCCGAGCAGCTCGACGGGCCCGAGGCCGAGATCGCCCGCCGCTTCCTCGCGGAGCGGGGCTTCGACCAGGAGGCGGCCCGGCACTTCGGCGTCGGCTACTCCCCGGCGGGCTGGGACCACCTGGTGCGGTACCTGCGCGGGCAGGGGTTCACCGACAAGGAGCTGACGCTCTCCGGGCTGGCCCAGGAGGCCCGCAACGGCCGGCCCATCGACCGGTTCCGCGGCCGGCTGATGTGGCCTATCCGCGACATCACCGGTGACGTGGTCGGCTTCGGCGCCCGCAAGCTGCGCGAGGACGACCAGGGGCCGAAGTACCTGAACACGCCCGAGACGCCGATCTACCGCAAGTCCCAGGTGCTCTACGGCATCGATCTGGCCAAGCGGGAGATCGCCAAGGCCAACCGCGCCGTGGTCGTCGAGGGCTACACGGACGTGATGGCCTGCCACCTGGCCGGGGTCACCACGGCCATCGCCACCTGCGGCACCGCCTTCGGCGGGGAGCACGTGAAGATCCTGCGCAGGGTGCTGATGGACAACGCGCAGTCGGAGGTCGTCTTCACCTTCGACGGCGACGCGGCGGGCCAGAAGGCGGCTCTGCGCGCTTTCGAGGACGACCAGAAGTTCGCCGCGCGCACCTGGATCGCGATCACGCCCGGCGGGATGGACCCGTGCGACCTGCGGCTGGCCGAGGGGGACGAGGCGGTCGCCAAGGTGGTCGAGGGCCGCACCCCGCTCTTCGACTTCGCGATGCGCTCGATCGTGGACCGGCACAACCTGGACACCGCGGAGGGCAGGTCGGCCGCGCTGGAGGAGGTCGCGCCTGTCGTCGTCCAGATCAAGGACCCCTCCATCCGGCAGGGGTACGCGGTGCGGCTGGCAGGGCTGCTGGGCATCGTGGACGAGGAGTTCGTCGTCCGCCGCGTCGGCCAGCTCGCCCGCTGGGCGCGCGAGCGCGGCCAGGCCTCCCCGCGCGCCCCCCAGGGCGCCCGCCGGCACGAGACCCCCGCGGTGCAGGCGCCGTTCGTGCCGCGCGGCCCCGCGCTGAACCTCCGCAGTCCGGCGCACCGGGTGGAGCGGGAGCTGCTCAAGCTGGCGCTCCAGCGCCCGGAGCTGGTCTCGCCCGCGTTCGACGCCTACGGTGCCGACGAGTTCACCGCGCCGCCCTACGCCGTGGTGCGGCAGGCGCTGGAGGCGGCGGGCGGCGCCGAGGCGGGGATCTCCGACAGCGGTTTCCTGGGCCGGGTGCGGGACGCGGCACCGGACGACGCCGTGCGGTCGCTGGTCACCGAGCTGGCCGTCGAGCCGCTGCGCAGCTCACGCAGTCGGGATGTCGACGAGGCGTACGCGGGGGAGCAGTTGGTCGCCGTGCGCCGCGCCGCCGTGCTGGCCCGGATCGCCGAGCTGGAGGGCGCGGCGCGCCGCCTGGAGGCCCGTGGGGAGTACGAGCAGTCGGCGGGTGTGCGGCAGCAGATCTGGACGCTCCAGCAGTACGGCACGGCGCTGCGCGAGAGGGGTGCGGCGGCGCTCTGACCCGCTGCCGGTGCGGTAGCGGAGCCCCGCCTTCCGTCCCACTGGTGCGCCCGCACCTCCCTCGCCCCACCCGTGTGTAGCGGATCGTGCGCGGTGGGTCACATTCGGCGGAAAAACTGTGCGCACGCCCCTCGTGGCCGGGCTGTGTCCTGCCCCACACTGGTGAGCGGTGCCTGAGTCCTCGGAGCGGGGCGGTGTCGACCAGGACGGGTCGCGATCCCCCGCGGATGCGCACATATCGAACGGGATGGAGCGCGGCTCGGCCGCAGCCGTCCCCGTCTCGCACGCCGCCCCCGAACCGGCAGCGATCACAATGGAGGTCGCCCCCGTGCAGACCCGGACCCTGAATGCGGCGCCTTCCGCCGCCCCGGCAACACCCCTCGCTCCGCACGCCGTTCCCCTCGTCGCGCCGCCCCCGCC
>NZ_JASKYT010000115.1:0-20155 GCF_041028275.1 Streptomyces sp. PU-14G | reverse complement strand
CTGCACGACCGGGTGGAGGCCCTGGTCGTCGGTGGCGGGTTCGGTGGCCTGCTGGCCCCCCCCGACTCCCCTCCCCGGCCCGGACGAACTCGGTTTCGACCCGGAGGAGTTGCGCGCCCGCTACCGTGCCGAGCGAGACCGCCGGGTACGGCCGGAGGGACGCGGCCAGTACCGGCGCGCCGAGGGCGAGTTCGGCTTCTACGCCGACGACCCGTACGCGGAAGGACCGCTGCCCCGCGAGGCGCTGCACGACCGGGTGGAGGCCCTGGTCGTCGGTGGCGGGTTCGGTGGCCTGCTGGCAGGGGCACGGCTGCGCCAGGCCGGTCTCGAGACGATCCGGATCGTCGAGAAGGGCTCGGACTTCGGCGGCACGTGGTACTGGAACCGCTACCCCGGCATCCATTGCGACATCGAGTCCTATATCTACCTTCCGCTGCTGGAGGAGGTCGGCTACGTCCCCCGGTGGAAG
Organism: Streptomyces sp. PU-14G; assembly: GCF_041028275.1. NCBI lineage: Bacteria > Bacillati > Actinomycetota > Actinomycetes > Kitasatosporales > Streptomycetaceae > Streptomyces > Streptomyces sp. PU-14G. Next base: position 19,686 of record NZ_JASKYT010000115.1, on the reverse strand, counting down.
TACGCGCCCGGCGAGGAGATACGGCAGCACGCCCGGGCGATCGGGCGGACCTTCGACCTCTACCGGGACGCCTGCTTCCGCACCCAGGTCACCGAGTTGCGCTGGGACGAGGCCGAAGCCGAGTGGCTGGTGGCCACCGACCGCGGCGACCGGATACGCGCCCGGTACGTGGTGACGGCCAGCGGCACGCTCAGCGAGGCCAAGCTCCCCGGCATCCCCGGTATCGAGAGGTTCAAGGGGCACACCTTCCACACCAGCCGCTGGGACTACGCGTACACCGGCGGCGACGCGGACGGAAACCTGCACCGGCTGGCCGACAAGCGCGTCGGCGTCGTCGGAACCGGGGCGACCGCCATCCAGTGCGTTCCGCACCTGGGGGCCGACGCCGGGCAGGTGTACGTCTTCCAGCGCACCCCTTCCTCTGTCGACGTCCGCGGCAACCGGCCCACCGATCCCGCCTGGGCCGCCGCGCTGACGCCGGGCTGGCAGCACCGCCGCAGGGACAACTTCCTCACGCTCGTCACCGGCGGCCAGCCGGAGGAGGATCTGGTCGACGACGGCTGGACCCACACCGCGCGCCTGCAGCAGAAGCTCATCCCCAGCCGCGACCACCGCCACCTGCCGCCCCAGGTACGGGAACAGGCCTACGAGCTCGCCGACTTCCGGAAGATGAACGAGATCCGCGAGCGGGTGTCCGACCTGGTCGAGGACCCGGCGACGGCCGACGTGCTCAAACCCTGGTACCGCTACATGTGCAAACGGCCCACGTTCAGCGACACCTATCTCCAGGCCTTCAACCGGCCGAACGTGACCCTGGTCGACACGGCAGACACCCACGGCGTCGAACGCGTCACCGAGAACGCCGTGGTGGTGGGTGAGCACGCCTACGAGGTGGACTGCCTCATCTTCGCCACGGGTTTCGACGTCGGCGTCTCCGGCATCCTCTCCGGGCGCCTCGCGGTCCACGGGCGGGACGGGATCGCCCTCACCGACGCGTGGCGCGACGGTCCCCGCACCCTGCACGGCTTCTACAGCCACGGCTTTCCGAACCTCTTCCAGCTGGGGCCGCTGCAGAACGCCAGCGCCGTCAACTTCACCCACGTACTCGACGAGCAGGCCTGCCATGTGGCCGAGGTCGTCGCAGCGGCGCGCGAGCGGGGCGCCCGCTGCGTGGAACCCACCCGCGAGGCGGAGGCGGCATGGGTGGCCACCATCCGGGAGAAGGCAGCCGACCTGTACGCGTTCCAAGCCGAGTGCACGCCCGGCTACTACAACAACGAAGGCATGCCCAGACAGCGCAGCCAGTCGTTCGGGGACGGACCCGTGGCCTTCCACGCCCTGCTGCGGCAGTGGCGCGCCGAAGGCGGCCTGGACGAGGTGCTGGGAGGGCCGGCGTGAGGCCGGCCGGGAGCGCGCGGGAGGCAGCCGCGGCCGGCCCGGTGCCGAGCCGCTACGGCGATACCGGCGACGGTCCCGCCAGGAGCGGCCTGTGGTCGGCCGCGAGGCTGGGCGCGCCCAATCCGCTGTGGGGCTCCAACGGTGTCGCGTTCGGCCCGGACGGACGGCTCCACGTGGCCCAGTTCCTGGCGGGGCAGATCAGCGCCGTCGATCTGGCGAGCGGCGAGGTCGAGACCGTGGTGCCCGTGGGAGGGCCGGTCCGCTCCCCCGACGACCTGGCCTTCGGCGCGGACGGCTCCATGTACATCGCGGACCTGGTGCCGGGCAGAGTGTGGCGGCGCAGCCCCAGCGGCGCGTACAGCCTCGTCAGCGACCAGGTGAAGGTGCCGAACGGCATCACCTGCGTCGGCGACCGGCTCTTCGTCAACGAGATGCGCCCGTGTGGCCGCCTGTGGGAGCTCTTTCCCGACGGCGGCGACCCCGTCGTGCTCACCGACGGGCTGGCGCTGGGCAACGCCATGCAGCGCGGGCCCGACGGGCACCTGTACTACCCGCACATGGTGACCGGGCAGGTCTGGCGCATCGCGCCGGACGGCGGCGAGCCGGAACTGGTCGCCGAGGACGTGCACGAGCCGGTCGCGGCCCGCTTCGACCTCGGCGGCGTCATGCACGTGCTCTCGCGGGGCGAGGCCGGTCACGTCACCAGGATCGACCTGCACGGAACCGGCGGCCGTTCGCTCGTCACCAGCGGGATCACGGGGCTGGACAACGCCGCGTTCGACGCGGAGAACCGCATGTTCGTCTCCAGCTTCGCCAGCGGCGGCGTCACCGAACTCCTCCCCGACGGCCGCACCCGCACGCTGGTGCCCCGCGGACTCGACGGCCCCTACGGGGTGACCGTCGACCTGAAGGGCACGGTGTACGCGGCCGACCACTACCGGCTGGCCGAACCCGGGCGCCCCGACGCCGCCCGAGAGGCCCCCGGCCGAGGGGCCGCTGCCGCGGCACCGTCCAGCGCGGCGACCCGTGCCCTGCTGACGTTCGCCCACGGCCTGGTTTCCGACGGGCCTGTGCTCCACCTCACCTCCCAGTACGGCCAGGTGCGCACGCACGACCCCGAGCGCGGGACGACCCGGGAGCGTGCGCACGGTCTGGACCGGCCGACAGGCATCGCCGTCGCCCCGGACGGCGGTCTCGTCGTCGCGGAGAGCGGCGCCGGGCGGGTGCTCGCCATCGACGCCGACGACACGGTCCGTGTGCTGGCCGAGGGGTTCGACCGGCCCGTGGACGTGGTCCACGACCCGGAAGGGCGCTGCTACGTCACCGACGAGCTGCGCGGCGCGGTCCTGCGGATCGACCGGGGGGACGCCGGAGCACGCGTCGAGACCGTCGTCGAGGGACTCGACGCACCACAAGGTGTGACGGTCCTGGGCGAGGAGCTGTTCTGGGTGGAGACCGGGACACGCAGGCTGCGTTCCGTCTCCGTCTCCTCCCCTGGAGCAGTGCGCACCGAGGCCGAGGATCTGCCGGTCGGCCTGCCGCCGGGCACCCGACAGCGGCCCGAAGGCGCCCTGTTCGCGCACGGTATGCCGGGCCTGCCGCGCCCCTTCGCCGGCCTGACCGCCGCCCCGGACGGTTCCCTCCTGCTGTCCGCCGACGGCGAGGGAACCGTCATCCACCTCACCCCGCGGCCGGGCCACGCACGAGAGCGGCCCTTCGCACAGCGGCCGTTCGAGCCGCCGTCCCGCACCCACCGACCCGATGAGGAGACACCATGACCACCACAGGACTGGCCGGGCGCAGCGTCGTCGTCACCGGCGCCGCGTCCGGCATCGGGCGGGCGGCGGCGCTGCGGTTCGCCCGCGAAGGGGCGAAAGTCGCCCTCGCGGACCTCGACGCGGCCGGTACCGGAAGCACCGCGGAAGAGATCGAGCAGGCCGGCGGAGAGGTGCTGACGGTCGTCGGAGACCTGAGCGATCAGCAGGTGGTGGACGCACTCGTCGAGCAGACCGTGACGCGGTACGGCGGCCTCGACGTCCTGGTCAACAACGCCGGGATCATGGACCGGATGTCCGCACTGGGCGAGACCGACGACACGGAATGGGAGCGCGTGCTGCGCGTCAACCTGACCGCGCCCTTCCTGCTGACCCGCGCCGCCCTGCCCCACATGCTCGGTGCGGGGCGCGGCTCCATCCTGTTCACCGCGTCCGAGGCCGGCCTGCGCGGCGGCGCCGCGGGAGCCGCCTACACCGCCTCCAAGCACGGCGTGGTGGGGCTCGTGAAGAACCTCGCCGTCATGTACCGCGGGCAGGGCGTCCGCGCCAACGCCATCGCACCGGGCCCCACCGCCACGGGCATCCAGGTCGACGCCGCCGCCGGGGCGCACGGGCCCGCGCTCGTCGGCGGACTGATCGGCGCCACCATCGGCCGGCTGGGCACGGCGGAGGAACAGGCCGCCGCCCTGGTCTACCTCGCCTCCGACGCGGCGAGCTTCGTCAACGGCGCGGTGCTGCCCGTCGACGACGGCTGGTCCGCCGTCTGACCGGTGCCTCGGACGCGCGAGGAGAACGCGGCTCGGGCACGCTCGCGGCGACGACCAGGCGGCCGACGCCTTCCCCGCCCTCCGGGCACCGGAGGGCGGGGGCTGTCACCCCAGCGAGGGCGCGGAAGCTGTCACCCCAAGGAGGGTTTGGTCGGTAATCAACGTATACACGGCATCTGCCCCCCTTAGCTTGAGGCTGTCAGTTTCGTGAGTTGCCGTGAAGCGAGGTGCCGGTGTCGTCGACCAGCGTTGAACTGCCGCCCATCTGGTGTCCCCTGGAGTCCGCCCGCCACCGCCGGGCCGACCAGGTCGAGGACCGTGCGGTGGAATGGATCAGGAACAGCGGGATGTGCGCGACACCGGAGGAGGAGAGCTGGGTCATCGCCTCCCGCAGTGTCGACTTCTACGCACGGTTCGCACCGGTGGCCGACGAGGACCGGCTGCTGGCCACCGCCTTGTGGGTGTACTGGGGTTTCGCGTTCGATGACGCACGATGCGACAACGGCCCTCTGAGCACCCGTCCGGCCGCCTTCAACGCACTCGCCGGCGCGGTGCAAAGGGGCCTGGAAGCTCCCTCCGCCCGGCCCGACCGCGACCGGTTCATCGGACCCCTGCAGGACATCGCCTCCAGGTTCCGCTCCTTCGGGCAACCGGCGCTCGTGCAGCGCTTCGCCGCCGCCCACCGCGCCTGGCTGTCCGGAGTGTGCTGGCAGATCGGCAACGCAGCCGCCGAACACATGCCGGAGCTGGACGAGTTCATGGCGATGCGGCTGCTCTCCTCCGGCGGCGAGCCGACCTTCGCCATGCTGGAGCTGGCGACAGGCGCCGAGGTGCCCGCGGCCGAACTCTCCCACCCGGCCGCCCGGGCACTGACGGAGATGGCCATCACGGTGGCCGCACTCGACAACGACCGCCACTCGATGCACAAGGAGATGGCGCGCGGTGACACGAACCAGAACATCTTCACCGTGCTGATGCGGCACGCCGGCCTGCCCCCGCAGGAGGCCGTACGGGAGGCGACCGCGATGCGTGACCGGGTGCTGCTGCGCTTCATCGAACTGCGCGAGCACGTGCGGTCCCGCTCCGGCGCCGAACTGGTCCGCTACGTCGACGGACTGGGCTACGGCATCCGCGGCAACGCCGAGTGGGGCCTGCGGGTTCCGCGCTACCTCTCGCACGGCCTGCGACCAGCCGACGCGGTGGAGGACAACCCGCTGGACTGGGCGGAACAGCCAACCGACACCAACCGGGCCCCGCTGCCCGCGCCGAGCGTGGCGTGGTGGTGGGACCGCGATCTGCTCGGCGCCTGAGGACGTCGCCCGCGGGCGCGGCCCTCACGAGCGGCGGCTGGCCAGTACCAGCGTCCACCACGGACCCCGCGCCCCGCGGACCACCCCCACTCCGGCATCCCGGAAAGCGCAGGTGGTCAGCGTGGCGCGGTGCTTCCGGCTGCGCATCCAGACCCGCACGACCTCGGCCGCCGCACGCTGGCCCCGCGCGACGTTCTCCCCCACCCGTTTCCACCGGTAGCCCTCCGCCGTCACCCTGCGTCCTGGGCCGGGCTCTCCTGGCTGGTCGTGGGAGAGGACACGCGTGCGCGCCATGCTGACGCTGTGCCGCTGTGCCGCCCGCGTCAGCGCGCGGTGCTCGTCCACCTCGGGACAGCCGGCCTCGACGCGCTCCCGGTTGACCAGGCGCAGCACCTCGGCGGGCGTACCGACGAGCGCCACAGGACGAGCGGGTGCGCTGGGCCGCGACGGGGGACGCGGACGCGCCGGCGCCGGCGTGCCCCCGGGCCGCGGCTGCCACGACGGCGACCAGGCCGGGGGCGGCTTCGGCCGGAACCGCGGCGGCCTTGGCGTGCGGGCATGCGGCCCCGGCGCGCGGAGCGCCGAGGCCGGCGCCGCCTCGGCGTGGGCCGGTGTGGCACCGTCCTGCCCGGGGCGGGCCTGCTGCGCGTGGGCCGGGGCCGGGCAGCAGCCGCCCCACACCGTCGCCGTCAGCAGCGCCGGCGCCACCCACGCCGCCGCACCTCGCTCGATGAAGCGTCCCGCCACCCTCGCCACGTCCTGTCCTCGCTCGCCGGGATTCTGCCTGCAGCGGGCGCTCCCTACCCCGCCCTTCGACGTGGAAATCCCCGGGAGAGCCACGCTCCCCTTTCGTGGGAATTGGTTCCCGAATTGCTGTGAACCACTTCCTGATAAGCGATACTCGAAGTGTCAGGACGCCTGGTCGGACTCTTCCCGGAGGAGATCTCATGTCATTTTTCCGTCGCGCCGCGGTGACGTCGGTCATCGCCCTCACGATGGCCACCTTCGGCGGCGCGGGTGCTGCGATGGCGGCTTCCCCGGACACCCAGGCGGCCCGTGCCACCGCCGCTCAGGGAGGGGACTGGGGGCGCCCCGGCAGCGTTCGGTTCGGCCCCTTCGAGGTCCCCCGCTACGGACAGGTCTCGGGCGGATTCGGCTGGTCGTTCTGACCGGTCGCCGCTCCCGGTTCACCGGAGGCGCGGGAATCCGTTGCGGATTCCCGCGCCTTCGCTTTGATCCCGGCACCTCCAGGTTGATTCCCGGGTCTTCGCATTTCTGAAAGTCTGCATCTCCGCGAGCAGAGAAAACCCGGCGGCCACCGACGGAACAGCACGGCGACCGTCCGGAAAAGCGCGCGACCGTCCGGATTCTTGGTGTCAGCTTTTCAGCGTCGCGGCGCTCCCTCCGAGGACGGCGATCACGCACAGCAGCACGATCACCGCGTCGCGGAAGAAGACACCCGTGATGCCCTCATGCCGGGCCACCTCGCCGGCGGCCTGTACGGCGTAGGTCATCGGCATCACCTGCGACAGCCCCTCGAGCGCCCCGTGCATCTGGGAACGGGGCAGGAAGAGGCCGCACAGCAGGAACTGCGGGAGCACACCGGCGGGCAGGAACTGGACCGCGTGGAACTCGTTGCGGGCGAACGCGCTGACGAGCAGGCCGAGGGCAAGCCCGAGGAGGGCACCGAGCATGGCGATGGTCATCAGCAGGTAGGCGGGCCCGCGCGTGTCGAGCCCGAGCGCCCAGACCGCCAGCACGGTGGCGGACAGGGCTTGCAGCAGGGCGAGGAAGGCGAAGGCGAGGCTGTAGCCCAGGATGAGGTCCAGGCGCTGCACCGGCAGGGTCAGCAGGCGTTCGGCGGTGCCGCTGGTGCGTTCCCGCAGCATCGAGACCGAAGCCACCAGATACATCACGATCAACGGGAAGATCCCGAAGACCTGCGGGCCGACCCGCGCGAACGTCTCATCCGCGTGGGTGAACATCAGCTTCAGCAGCACCATCAGCATGCAGGGGATGCCGAGCATCAAAACGACGCTGCCCCTGTCCCTGGACAGCTGCCGCAGCACACGTCGGGCAGTGGCCACGGTGACGCTCGCGGTGAGCGGCAGCGGCCGGTCGAAGACCTTCACGCGCCAAACTCCTCCGGGAAGAAGGACAGGGACCTGGTCGTGGACAGCGTGTCCCGTAACGCCGAGACCGAGGCGCCCGCCGTGACCGCGGGCTCACCCCCCTCGCTTCCGCCTGTCACCAGCCGGGAGAACGCCTCCTCGACGCTGCAACTGCCCGTGTGCGCGAGCAGTTCGGTACGGTCGCAGGAGGCCAGGAGGCGCCCCTCGCGCATGAGCAGCAGCCGGTCGCACCGATCGGCCTCGTCCATGACGTGGCTGGAGACCATCAGCGTGGTGCCTCCTCGGGCGAGCCGTGCGAAGACCTCCCACAACTCGCGCCGCACCAGCGGGTCCAGGCCGACCGTCGGCTCGTCCATGACCAGCAGATCCGGTGCGCCCAGCAGTGCCACCGCCAAGGAGACGCGTGAGTACTGGCCCCCGGAGAGGCGTTTGACCGTACGGTCGGCGCAGCCCGCGAGGTCGACCTCCTTGATCACCCGGACCACGGCGTTCTCGCGCCGCCAGCCCCGCAGCCCCAGCGCCGCCGCGAAGTACTGGAGGTTCTCCAGCACCGTCAGATCCCCGTACACCGAGGGCGCCTGCGTCACGTATCCCACCCGGGTGCGCAGCGCTCTGGCTCCCGCGCCGTGGCAGAGCACCTGCACGTGGCCGCCCATCCCGGCCTGGATTCCCATCACACAGCGCAGCAGCGTCGTCTTGCCGCACCCGCTGGGCCCCAGAAGGCCCACGACGGCGCCGCGCGGCACGCCGAAGCTGACGTCGGTGAGGACTTTGGTGCGTCCTCGGGCGACGTGCAGCCCGTACGCGCTGACGGCCAGCGGCTCGCCGTCCCACGTCTCCTGGCCCGAAGCCGCGCTCGCACCGGTCACCGGCACACCCATCTCCCCGCCTCTCAGCGGTCCCGGCGGAGCAGTGCGCCCGCCAGGTCCCGCAGTCTCCGGTAGGCCCGGGGGGCCGGTTCCGCGCGGGCGAGAGCACCCAGCGCGCGGTCCGCCTGGGCCTGCGCCTCCGTTTCGGCAGCGACCCTGCCCCCCGCCTGCTCGATGAGCCGGGTCGCCCTGTCCACGTCCTCGGCGGTGAACGGCTCGTGCTGTTCGTACAGCGCGCCCAGTTCCCGCCCGGCGTCGCTGTCGTCGCCCAGCGCGGCCACCACGGGCAGCGACTTCTTCCTGGCGGTGACGTCGGCGCCCACCGGCTTTCCGCTCCGCTCGGTGCGGCCCCAGATTCCGAGCACGTCGTCCGCGCACTGGAAAGCCACGCCCAGGTGCCGTCCGAAGTCCCGCAGACCGCTCACCCGCCGCTCCGGGGCCCCGGCCAGCACTCCGCCCAACGCGCAGGCGCAGCCGATCAGTGCTCCCGTCTTGCCCCTGGCCATCTCCAGGTACTGCTCCACGGTGACCCGCCGCATCCGCTCGAACGCGATGTCCTGGCTCTGCCCCGCCAGCAGCTCCTCCAGCGCCCCGGCCATCTCCCGCACGGCCCGCTCACCAGTCTGGCCGCCCTCGGCGGCCAGGAGTGCCACGGCGCGGGCGAGCAGCGCGTCACCGACCAGCACGGCCGCGGGCGTGCCGAACTTCTTCCACACGGCGGGCCGGTGCCGGCGCAGCGGGTCGGCGTCGATGACGTCGTCGTGGACGAGGGAGAAGTCGTGCACCATCTCCACGGCGACCGCGCCCGCGACCACCGCGCCGGGGGCCGCGCCCACCGCCATCGCGGACAGGAACGTCAAGGCCGGCCGCAGCGCTTTCCCTCCACCGCTGCCGCTGCCACTGCCACAGCCGCTGCCACCGCGGGCGGCGCTGCCCGTGCCGACGCCCGCCCGGTCCTCCGCGAGCGGGCTTCGCTGTCCGGGCGCGCTCCACCCCCGGTGGAAGGCCACGGCTTCCCGCTCGGGCGACGGCATCCCTTCCAGCGCCACCCGCAGCGCGGGAGTGACCAGCTCCCGCGACCAGGCGAAGACGTCGTCCCCCGGCACCGCCGCCTCTCCCGGCGCCTCTGGCGCGGCGGCGTTCTCCCGCACGAGCGAGACCGCACCCGTGCCCGACTGTGATGATCCCCAAGACCTGCGCACACGGACCAGCTAAGCGACCGCGAGCAGCAACACGCCAGGCTCGTCCCAACGGCCACCGGAACGAGGTAATCGCAGGTGAGGCCATCGGATCAGCCCACAGGACGACAATAGGCGACCCCGGATTTCGTTGATCGGCAGCCGCCCGTCACAATCACCGGGCGACCTTCCCCGTACCCGTGGCGCGCCCGGTCCTGCCCGAACGCGCGTGATCGCGCGCGTGCACGCAAAGGGGGTGGGCGCTGACGCGTACACGAAGGAGATGATCTCCCTTCGAGGAGGAGGCACGTAGTTGGAAGCAAGGCTGGCCGTGACGGCTCACGCACGTCGCGAGGTCGAGGAGTTCATCCTGGGAGACCGGTTCTCCTGCCTGGCCGGGCGCTCCGCCTGGCGCCGGGGCGGCATCACGCACCGGCACTACGACACGCTGGGGGGCCCGGATTCCGCCCGGCTGCTGGCGCTGGACCTGGAGGAGTTCGTGACGTCGGCGGACTGGAGCGCCCGCACGTTCACCAGTTTCATCGCGACGTTCGAGCAGCCGCGCGGGGTGGACGAGCTACGGTTCGAGGAGCTTCTGTGGCAGCAGTTGCAGTGGCTGCACGAGTACGACGCGGAGTCCCATCGCTGGGCTGAGGGCTACTCCCCCGACCCGCAGTCCTCGGAGTTCGCCTTCAGCGTGGCCGGCCATCCCTTCTTCGTCATCGGCCTGCACGAGACGCACCGCCGGTGGGGCAGGCGGCCTCCCTTCCCGATGCTGGCCTTCAACTCCCACGAGCAGTTCGGGCACATCAAGGGCGCCGGCATGTGGGACCGGCTCGCGGAGAAGATCCGCAAGCAGGACGTCAAGCTGCAGGGCGACATCAATCCGAACCTGTACGAGTACGAGGAGCTCTCGGAAGCGCGCCGTTACTCGGGCCGGCCGAAGCCGGAGGACTGGCAGTGCCCGTTCGCCGCTCGGGCCGCCGCTGCGGCCGAGGCCGCCGAGGCAAGAGAGCTGACCGCCTCCGGCGCGTGAGCCGAGACGGCACGCGTCGACGGGCGTGCCCCGCAGGCGCGTGAGACAGCCGGGGCAGCGGGCGTGGGACAGCGCGCCCCCGCCCGCGTCCGGCCGGGTACCTCTCGGCGCGGTACCCGGTGGGGCCGTGCCGCGTCCGTAACGCGGCACGGGCCCACCGGCGAAGGCGTCCGCCGCCTCACCGGCCTCCGCGCGCCCGCGGAGGCCGGGTGCGAGGGGGGTGCCCATGCGAGAGCGGAGGCCGTAGCCGCACTCGGGCCTGGCGAGGGGCGGGTCAGGCCTTTTCGAGGAGTGTCTTCAACTCCGACATCATCATGATCCAACCGCCGCTGACGCCCTCGAGCATCTTGGAGTCGGCCGAGGTGAAGCCGTCGTGGGTAATGGTCAGCTTCACACCCATCTCCGGCTCCTCGGCCGGCTCGATGTCGAAGGCGACCTTCGAGCGCTCCTTGGCCGCCTCGGCGAACTCCGCGTCGCTCATGCCGAACATCTCCTGGTGCATCGGCTGCAGCGTGTGCCAGGTGTAGGCGAGCCGCTTGCCGGGCTCGGACTCAGTGACGACCTGGCCGAGGTCGCGCGGCTCGCCGCCGTCCTCGACCGGCCACAGCACCTTCGAGCCGACCTTCCAGTCGGAAGAGGGCGCCCAGCCCCCGTGGTACTGCTTCAGGAACTCCGGGCTGGTAAGCCCCTCCCAGAGCTTCTCGGGCGTGGTGTGGATGTAGATCGTGTAGACGAACTCGGGCTTGCTCATCGCCGTTCCTTCCAGGGCCTGCTTCAAGTTGCCGAGCGCAACCATCCGGTCCCGCTCGTACTGGCCGATCCAGCGGTCAGCCACCTCGTGGATTGGCACGGGGTTGAGGTAGTGCAGCCTCTCCCGGCCCCGCCGGACCGCCGTGACGAGGCCTGCGCTCTCCAGCACGGACAGGTGCTTGGACACCGCCTGCCGGGTCAGCTCCAGCCCCGTGCACAGTTCCAGCAGGCTCTGCCCGGCCCGTTCGTTCAGCCGGTCCAGCAACCGCCTTCGGCTCGCGTTCGCGAGCGCCTTGAACACCTCGTCCATGCCATCCAACCCCCTCACCCTCACATTGGCAACCATTTGGTTGCGTGTCAAACGGGCGAGCGAGCGGGCGAGTGGGCGCGACCGTCAGCGCCCGTTCCCCGTTCCCCGTTCTCCGTCCCCGGCGACAGCACCGTCGATCCGCCCGCGTCCGACTGCCTGCCCGGGGGCCCGGACCCCGTCCGTAACGGTTCCTGATGCGCGCTCCAGGGCCCGTGCCGGCAACCCCGCAGCGCGTGACGGAGAGGACGGAGCAATCACGTACCGTCGGCCCCCGCGCCGGCCCCGACCCCCGTGCGGGGCCCGGCGCGGGACCCGGCGCGCACGGCGAAGAAGGCAACCAGCGCGCCGGCCAGAGCGGCGCAGGCAGCGGCGGCGAAGGCCGCGCTCAGGCCGTTCGAGTGAGCGAGCGCGGACATGTCCCGCAACCTCGCGACAGCGGCGCCCGTTCCCTCGGGGATCTGCTGATGCGCGAGGGCCTCCACCGCTCGGGCCCGTACCGGGGCGGGCAACGCCTCGGCCTGTGCGGCCAGTTCGGACGCGGCGCCGGAGGCCTGAACCGCGCCCAGCACGGCGATGCCGAAGACCAGCCCGAACTGCTGTGCCGACTCCACCGTCGCCGAGCCGGCCCCCGACCGTTCCGGCGCCACCTGGGCGAGCGCGGCGGAGTTCGTGGCCGGAATCGAGGCGCTGACCCCCAGCCCGAAGAGGACCAGGATCCACCAGATCATGCCGTACGGGGTGTCGGTCTCCAGCGTGGCCAGCAGGCCCAGGCCGACCGCGGCGAGGGCGAGGCCGGCGAGCATCGGCGGGCGGGGTCCGGCCCGGCCGACGGCCCGCCCGGCCAGCGGGGAGCCGATGACCATGGCCAGCGCCGCGGGTACGAACGCCAGCCCCGTCGCCGCCTCCGAGTATCCCTTCACCCGCTGGAAGTACAGCGACAGGAAGAAGAACACCGAGGACAGCGCGAAGCCGACCACGAAGGCGACCGCGATGGCACCGGAGAAGGTGCTGCTGCGGAACAGCCCGACCGGCAGCATGCGGTGCTCACCGCGCCGCTCGACCGCGAGGAACGCCACGAAGCCCGCCACCGCGATCCCGAACGCGACGGCGACGGCGGGGCTCGCCCATCCCAGGCTGCCGCCCTCGATCAGGGCGAAGGCCAGCGCCGTCGACCACAGCAGACCCAGCACCGGCCCGGACACGTCCATGGGCTGCCCGCGCAGCGACGGGCGGGGCCGGGGGAGCGCGCGGGCGGCGAGTACGAGCGCGAGCAGCCCCAGGGGCAGGTTGACGGCGAAGACGGCGGGCCAGCCCAGCGCGCTGGTCAGCCATCCGCCCAGTACGGGTCCTGCCGCGACGGCCACACCGTTGAGACCGCTCCAGGCGCCGATGACCTTTGCACGTGCCACCGGGTCGGGGAAGGAGTGGACGATCAGCGACAGGCTGCCGGGCACCAGGACCGCCGCCGCCATTCCCTGCACCGCGCGGCCGGCGAGCAGTACGGGGAGCGAGGGCGCCACTGTACAGAGCGCGGCGCCCACCACGAACGCGGTCATGCTCCACAGAAAGGCGGCGCGCTGGCCGAGCCGGTCCCCGATCAGGCCGCCGACGAGCAGCAGCCCGGCGAAGGCCAGGGTGTAGGAGTCGATGACCCATTGGAGCCCCGCTATCCCGGTGCCCAGTTCGCCGCCGATCGCGGGGAGCGCCACATTGACGACCGACAGGTCGAGCATGGCCAGGAAGACGGCGAGGAACAGGGTGGCCACGAGCGCGGCCCGCCGGCGCGGCTCACCCTGCGCGTCGCGGGCGCCGTCGCCGTACCCGTCGACGCCTTGCCCGTCGCCGCGCCCGTCGGCGCGTTGCCCGTACTCCCCCGGCAGCTCGGCCGCCACGTCTCCCCCTCCCCGAGCCCGGCCCGACCGCCCCGTGAGCGGGCTCGGAAGCTCCTCATGCGTACGGCGTACACATGCAGGCTGGGGCAGCGGAAGCGGCGCTGTCAAACCGCCCGCGTCTCGGCCGGAGGCGGCCCGCGAGCCGATGCCCCTCCCCAAAGCCGCGCTGGCTCGGCCCGAGGCCCCGTCCGGACCGTTCCGACGGCCGCGCGGTTTGCGATACTGCGTGCGTGACACCTCCCTCCCGGCGACTCCCCTGGAAGACACTCGGCCGGCAGACGATCGTGGACCAAGCTCTGCGCATGGTCGGGACGGAGGGCCTGGAGAAGCTCTCGATGCGCCGGATCGCCGAGGAACTCGGCGCCTCGCCCATGGCGCTCTACCGTCACGTCGCGGGCAAGAAGGAACTCCTGGAGCTGCTGGTCGAGGAGGTCATGGCCGAGCTGAAGCCGACCGTACGGAGCCAACCGCCCAGGGCGCGCATCCTCGCTTCGCTGGAGCACACACGCGAAGTGATGTCGAGACACCCCTGGCTTCCCTCCGTGCTGCTGGCACAGGACCCCCCGCCCTCCGGGCGCCCGTGGCTGACGGAGTACCTGCTGGAGGCCCTGCTCGACGCGGGGCTCGACGAGAGGGCGGCGGTGTACGCGTACCGCAGCATGTGGCAGTACATGACGGGCCACGTCCTGCACGTTCACCGCGAGGCGGCCCTGCGCGAACGCGCCGCCAGGGCACACGACTCCGGCGACGACCTCGCCGACTTCCCGGTCCTGCGGCGAGCACTCCCCCAACTCGCCGCGCTGGACCAGAACCGCCAGTTCCGCGCCGGCCTGGAGGCGCAGCTCGACGGCTTCCTGGCCGCTGCGGAGAGCGGCGGCGAGGGCGCCGCCACCGACGCCTGACTCCCCTGGCCCCTGACCCCCTGGCCCCCGAGTGCCGCGGGCCGACTGGATGCCCGCCGAGAACGTTCTTGGGACCGTTCAGGAGCGGGAGGGGCGCACCTGAACGGCCGCACCGGGGGCGGTGCCCCGGCTTTGCGGGGAGCGAGGCGTGTCGAACCCATCGCCACAGGTGCCACCGGCGGCGCATCCTGGTCCCGCGCGGCAGGAGCCCGCCGCCTCCGGGCGGCGGGCAGGTGACGTCGAGGAAGGAGCGAGCCGATGCCGATACCCGTCTGTTCTCTGATACTGAACGAGCGTCAGAGATGCGCCGCCGACGGCGAGTACCACGTGGTGCGGTTTCCGTTCGGGGGCGGTGAGTCCTACGACGCCGAGGGCATGCACCAGGTGCGCCAGCCGGACGGCGAGGAGGTCACGGACTGGCGTGCCGACGACCGCTCGGGGCTGATCTGGCCCTCGGTCGACGGCTGGGGCGCGCTGACCGCGATGATCCAGTGGGAGGCCGGCGACTACAGCGAACTGCGCGACCAGATGGTCCGCGATCCGCTCGGTCTGACGGACGATCCGGTGAACACGACGGCGACGGACCACCGGCGCCCCTCCCCCGGTATGCAGTGCTTCACCAAGCACCACGAGTTGTTCGTCCATCCGGGCGTGCCGCTGGCAATTCGCGTGGCACACAACGACGGACGTCCGCGCCATCTCGTGCACGCGCAGTTCAAGCTGGCCATCCACACCTGACCCGACGGCAGCATCCGGTCGGCGGCCCGCCCACCGTCACGCCGCCGGCGCCCGCCCCGGGGCTTCGCGCACCGAAGCCGGTGCCCGGCGACCGGGGCGGGGTACCCCCTGGCGGTGCGCAACGAGCTCGCGGACACGGGCGTGACCGGCACCTCGCCGATGCCGGACCCGGCGGAGACGGAGTTCTTCGCACGGGCCGACATGCTCGACACCATGGTCGGCCAAAGCGAGAAGGAGACCCCGCCACCGTCGCCCGGCAGGGGCACGAGGCGTTGCCGGCGGGCAGGGACAAGGTCGTCGCCGGGTCGCTGAAGACCAAGGCGCAGGCCGCGGCCGACATCGCGCTGCCGGACAGCGCGCAGGCGCAGGCGCACCGCAGGCGCACCGCAGGATGGCCGAGCCGGGGGCAGGCGAGGGGCAGTGCCCCTGGCCCGGCCCGTACCGCCCTGCGGCGGCACGCGCCGGTGAGCGCCGCACGGGCGCGTGGCCGTCACCCGGCGGGGCGGAGCACCACCGGCAGGGTCTGGTGGCCGTTGGTGATCAGGGACGGCACCGGCCGCAGTTCCGTGACGGGGACGCCCAGTTCGGCTTCGGGGAAGCGTGCGAAGAACTTCTCCAGCGCCGTCGTCCCCTCCAGCCGGGCGAGCGGTGCGCCCAGGCAGAAGTGGGCGCCGTGCCCGAAGGCGAGGTGTTCGGGGCCGGGCGCGGACCGGGTCAGCTCGAAGGAGTCGGCGCTGGCTCCGTGCCAGTCGGGGTGGCGGTTGGCGGCTGCGTAGGAGGGCAGGACCGCGTCGCCCTTGTTGATCACCTGCCCGTCGGGCAGTGGTATGTCCTGGACGGCGAAGCGCAGCGGCAGGTGTTTGACCGCGGGCTCGTAGCGGAGGGTCTCCTCCACCACGTCGGACCAGGTCGCGCGCCCCTCGCGGACGTGCGCCAGCTGCTCGGGGTGGGTCAGCAGCGCGGTGATGGCCTGATCGAGGAGGTTGACGGTGGTCTCGTACCCCGCGCTGATCATCAGCAGCAGCGTGTCGCGCAGCTCGGTCTCGGAGAGCGCGGAGCCGTCCCCCTCGTCGTCCCGCGCGGCGATCAGGAGAGAGGTCATGTCGTCGCCGGGGTCGTCCCGCTTCTCGACGATGAGCGCGTCCAGCGCCTCGTAGAGCTTGACGGTGTTGGCAGCGGCCTCTTCCGGGCTGAGCGTGGTGGAGAAGACGCTGTCGACCAGCTCGCGGAAGCCCTCGCGGCGCGCCTCAGGTACCCCCATCAGGTCGCTGATCACCCGGATGGGCAGCGGATAGCACAGGGCCTCGCGCAGATCGGCGGCCTGCCCGTCCGGGGTGGTGGCCAGCTCGTCGAGCAGGTCGTCGACCATGCGCTCGACGCGTTCGCCGAGCGCGGCGACCCGCCGGGCGCTGAAGGACGGCGCGACCATACGGCGGAGCCTGCGGTGGTCGCCGCCGTAGGAGGTGAACATGTTCTCCACGGCGATCCAGAGGGCGAGCGGCCACGTGGTCACCGCCTCGGCGAACCGCGGCCAGTGCTGACGGCCGTCCTTGGAGACCTCGGGTCCTGTCAGCAGCTTCTTCAGCAGCGCGGGTTCGGATATGGACCAGGCGGTGACGCCGAGGATGTCGACCCGGGTCGCCGGGCCTCGCGCACGCAACGTCCGGTGTTCACCGTGGTGATCGCTGCCGGTGGGGTCGAGGGTGAGTGGCTCGGAAAGGGACACGGTCGTCGCATTCTCCGTTCGGGGACGTTCACGGCGTCCGGAACCGGTCATGGCTGCCCCTTGACCGTTCGGGACCGTGAAGTAGTCGTGTCTGGTCGGAAAGTGACGGGCGGACAGCTGACACAGTAAGAGTTGATCAAGGAATCGGATAGGGGTCTTCGGGCCAAGATCACGAACCGACCCCTGGGCGCCGCACCTGCCAGGCGGCCCGCGCGTCCGCTCTGGCAGGCCGTGCCCGCCCCCCGCGGGGTACGCCGACGGCAGCGGTCACCCGACGTACAACTCGACCGCCCGCCCGTCCGGGTCCCGGAGCACGTGCCGGCCCGGTGACAACGGTTGCCGCAACTGCCGGGCCAAGACATGGAAGCCGAGCCTCGTACGCGAGGCGGGACGCCGGTCGTCGGCAGGACAGAGCTCGAACACCGTGCCGTCGGGCAGAGTGGCCGCGTAGTGCGACGGCCCGCTGCCGTGCTGTTCCGCCACGAACGTGAGACCGAGCCCGGAAAAGAAGCGGTGCGCTTCCTCCAGGTGCTCGGTGTAGACGACCAGCAGTCCGAGGCGCGGGCCCGCCGTCATCGCCGCACCGCGGACCACGACCCGGTCACGCGCACCGCGCGTCCTTTCCGCCGTACACCCATCACACGCCTCCTCCCCGCCCGGGCACCACACCCCGGCCTGTTCGCAGTCCCCGGCCGCCGCGACAGCAGTCCCTCGGCTGCCGCGACAGCAGTCCCCCGGCTGCCGCGACGGCATCGAGCGCATCCTCCCTCTCCGCAACCCGCGGGCCAAGGCCGCGCCCCCTCCGAACCGGCCGCCTCCGGAGTGACGGGAAGGACCGGGACGGATGAGCGACCGGCCAGGCCGGAAGCGGCCCGCAACGGGGTGCCCGCCGGGCCGGCCGAGGGTGCTCTCTCAGTCCCTGTGGTCCCGTGCCGATGCCGCCAGCCGCTCCAGTTCCGCCGCCGCGTCCGTGCGGAAGGCGGCCCGTGCGGCCGCGATCTGCCGGGAGCGGGCGGGGCCCGGGGCCGCCAGGGCCCGGACCGTTCTGGCGGGTTCTCCCGCGCCGTGCGCGTGGCGCGAGAGCCCGGCCCGTGCCATGGCCCGTACGCCGGCCACGGCGTGTCCTGGCAGGGGGCGGTGGCCCACGACGGGCAGGCCGGCGGCCAGTGCCTGCGCGGCGGTCTGCCCCGCGGCGTTGTCGAGCAGCACGTCGGAGACGGCCATCAGCTCGGGCAGGTCGGTCACCCAGCCGAGAGGCAGCAGACCCAGATGGCGGGCAGCGCGGCGGCGCAGGCCCTCGTCGTTGCCGCACAGCAGCACGGGCAGGCAGCCGTGTTCCGTCAGGTGCCGCGCCGTCTCCAGCAGGCGGGTGCCGACTCCCCAGGCCCCGGTGGAAAGCAGCACGGCGGGCCGTCCTGCGGGCCCCGCGCCCCGCTCGGACGATGCGGCGGCATGCCGGGCGAGCAGGGCCCGCCAGTGGCTGTCCGGGTCCGCGGTGGCGAAGAAGTCCGTCGGCACCACGGGCCCTGTGGTGCGGGCGCGGCGCCCGGTGGCGGCCCGAACCTGGTGGGCGGCGCCGTCGGTGACGCACAGGTGCAGGTCGTTGCCGGCGTGCAGCCAGCCGCGGTGGACGTCGAAGTCGACCACGACGACGGCGGCGGGCACGGACAGCGCCCCCCGGGCCCGCAGGCGTCCGGTCACCTGGGCGCACAGGTGGAAGGTCGGCACGACGACGTCGGGGCGCCACCGGGCGACGGTTCTCAGCAGCGGGCGTTCGGCGAGGGCGGCCAGCGGGGCGCTGCTGGGGCGCGGTCCGGTCGCCGGTCCTGTCCCCGGCCCTGTCGCCAGGAAACCGGCGTACACCGCGCCGTAGAGGCCCGGCAGATGGCGGACGGTGGCGCGGTATCCGGTGCGCAGCGCCCGCCCGGTCCCCGCGGGCAGCAGCGTGAGGATGTCCCGGACAGCGGTGTGGTGGCCGCGGGCCCGCAGCCGGTGCGCGAGCTCGTGTGCGACCGCGTCGTGTCCCGCGCCCATGCCGGCACTCAGCAGCAGGAAGCGGTGCGGCATGGGGCTCCAGAGGTCGTCGGAGGCCGGGTCGGGCGTGACCGGGGGGCGGCACGGCCCGGGATGCCGCCCCAGGTTCCGCGGGCGGCCCGCACGCGCCCCGGACGGGTGCGCGGTCACCCGTCCACCAGTGTGCTGTTCGCTTCCGGACGGCGCGGTACCGACACTCGGTCGGTGCCGCGGCCACCTGCCGCCCGGCGGTCCGCGTCGCGGGAACGGCCCCTGGCCGGGAGAGCCGAACAGGTGGTTCGGCCGGGCCGGGGCACGGCTCCGGACGGGTGCGCCGACCGGTTGCCAGCATGCTGGAGCCAGGGCCCGCCTGTGCCACGGGCCAGGTCGGCGGCCCCGTTGCGGTCCGTACTGCTCACCGGAGGCGTCTCGTGTTCGACAGGCTCGGCAGATCCGACCGCCGTCAGGCACCTGCCCTGAGCGCGCAGCCGCCCGGTACGGCTTCGCGACCGCCCTCGTCGCCTCCGATGCCGTCACCCTCCTCGTCCTCCGCACCCGCGTACACGCCCGAGCAGGCTCACCCCCCGGAACAGGCAGGGCCGCGTCCGTGCGCCGAGGCCCGGGAAGGGGCCCGGCGCCCGGTGGCCCTGGTGACCGGCGCCTCCTCGGGCATCGGCACGGCTGTCGCCGAGCGGCTGGCCGCCGACGGGCGCTGGCGGCTGCTGCTCAACGGGCGGGACGGGCGGCGTCTGGAGGAGGTCGCCGCCCGTACGGGCGGTGTGCCGCTGCCGGCCGATCTCGCCGACCCGCGGGCGCGCGAGCGGCTCGCGGAGGAGGCGCTGGTCCACAGCGGGCGGGTGGACGCGCTGGTGGCGGGCGCGGGGCTGGGC
>NZ_JASKYT010000114.1:0-19461 GCF_041028275.1 Streptomyces sp. PU-14G | reverse complement strand
CCCTTGCGTGCCGGTTTCGCGGCCTTCGCCGCCTGCGGGGCCGCCGGGCCACCGGTCGGCGCGGGCGACGGCCCCGGCGTCGCCGGGCCGTCCGGGCCACCGGGGCCGCCGTCGGGGCCGGCCTACGGGACGCCGCTGACCATCGTGTCGCCCGGGGGCCGGGGGCGCGCCGGAGGGCGAGGGCCCACCGGCGCCCGGAACGGCCGGGATACCGGCCGGTGGTGTGCCCGAAGGGCCGGAACCAGGTGCGCCAGGGCCGGAGTCGGCGCCCTGCCCCGCGGGGGCCCGGTGGGTGCCGGTGTCGTGGTCGGGGCCCGCGGTCGCACCGGAGCGCTGCTCACCGAACGGGTCCCGTTTCGAAGCGCCGTCGTCGGGCTGCGTCCCCAGGCCGAAGGCGTCCAGCCCGGAGGCACCGCGGCCCGGATCCCCGCCGTGGCCGGGTCCGAAGGGCCCGTTCGCGCCCGAGGGCCGTCCGGCAGCCGGACCGCTGCCGGCGCCGAAGACCTCATCCGCGCCGAAGTCCTGGCCCGGGCCCGGATTCTGGCCGGGACCCGGACTCTGGCCCGGGCCGGGATGCTGGCCGCCACCGGCGGTGTCGCCGCTGCCGAAGCCGTCGCCCGTGCCGGGGGGCCGGCCCGCCCCGTATCCCTGGCCGTTGCCCGTGCCCGTGCCCGTGCCCGGCGCGGCGAGAGGACCAGGGCCCGCGCCGGACGGCAGGGGCCCGGTCATGTCGCCGGTGACCGGTCCTGTCGTCGGCCCGGCCGGCGCGCCGGGACCGACCCGCGGGACGCCCTCGGGGGGCGTGTCCGCGGGGCCCGGCGCCCGGTGCGTGCCGGTCGCCTCGGAGGCGGGCCCGCCGGGGCCGCCGCCGGAGGCCGGGGCGGCCGACGCGGGCGGCGCGCTGCGCGGGGGCTTGCGCGGGGAGAACCAGTCGCTGGTCTGCTGAGTGAAACTCCCACTCCCCTCCGGGTCGGCGGGCCCTGCGCCCTGCGGGGAAGGGGAGTTCGCACCGGCTGAGGAGCGGCCCTCGGCCCCCGTGCGGCCGGCCGCCGGGCCGGACCCACCCGCGCCGCCCGAGGCAGCCGCGCCGCCCGAGGCGGCCGGGCCGCCCGATGCGGCCGGGCCGGCAGCCGCGCCGCCCGGAGCGGCGGGCCCGGGCGGTGGCGGCCCCGCGACCGACGAGCCGCCGCCCGTCGCCCGCTTGCCCGCGCCCAGGTCGGGGGCCGCGGGC
This sequence comes from Streptomyces sp. PU-14G, assembly GCF_041028275.1. Taxonomy (NCBI): domain Bacteria; kingdom Bacillati; phylum Actinomycetota; class Actinomycetes; order Kitasatosporales; family Streptomycetaceae; genus Streptomyces; species Streptomyces sp. PU-14G. The sequence continues at coordinate 18,230 of NZ_JASKYT010000114.1, read as the reverse complement.
TTGCCGCCCTTCGTGCCGCCCTTGTCGGCGCCGCCGGGCTTTCCGCCCTCGTTCTCGTCGCCGACCGGGGTGCGCATCACCACGGGTGGGATGGGCCGCGATCCGGGGATGTTGATGCGGATGCGGGTGGTGAGCGTCGTCTCCGTCTTCGGCTCGTCCGGCTTCGACCCGGCTGCCGGATCGGTTCCCCGGCCCTCCTGGTCCGCGCCGGGGCCCGAGGTGCCGTACGGCTCCGTCCCCGAGGGGTACGACGAACCGCCGCGCCGCTTGGGCCCGGAGGACGAACTGTCAGTTTCACGACTCAAAGCAGGTACTCCCGGATGGATTCGCCGTCTTCCCGTTGGCCCGAAGGCGGCTCGCCGGCGCGCACCACTGTACTGGGGGCACGGGGCAGGGGCTCCGCGACCACCGAATCGGCCCGCCGGCGCCCCTCTCAGCGGTTCTTGTGCACGGGAACGGGGGGCGCGGGCAGGGCGATGGTGGTACACATCACAGCCGCGAGCATGCCGCCGAACAGGTACACGTAGCTGGCGAGGCCCGCGGCGAACAGGAAGTCCCCCTCGGCCCGTGAGGTCGTCATCAGCAGTACCGCCACCACCCAGCCCGCGCCGGGCACGGCCGCGCCCGGCTTGGTGCGGCACAGTTTCGCGCCGCCCCAGAAGAGCCCGGCGGCGGCGGCCAGCGCGAGCAGCAGGCCGAGGGGGAACCAGGCCCCCTGGACGAGGGTTCCGGCCGCGCCGGTGAGCAGGCCGAGAACGGCCAGCGCCGCGTACACCGCGAGGCGGGCGTTGCGCCCGTGCGGGAAGGCGCCGGGCGTGGAGGTGGTGGCTACGGGCGCCGCGCTCATGCGTCCACTCCCGCGAAGAGGTCGTCGAGGCCGGCGGGCGCCCGGCCGTGAACGCCGCGGTCATCGCCGCCCTCACCGTCGGCGCGGTCATCGCCGTCATCGCCGTCGGCGCGGTCGGCGCGCTGGAAGTACTCGGTGCCGATCAGGGGCTGGCCGAGCCCGTTGGAGAGCGCGAAGCAGGGGCCGCGCGAGGTCTCGCGCACGGAGACCTGCGTCTCGTGGGCCGCCATGGCCGCCGCCTTGGCGGCGAGGTGGGCGCGGGCGTCGATCGTGACGTCGACCTCCTGGGCGCTGTCGACCACCCCGGGGACGTCGTCGGGCTGTGCGAGGCCCGTGTCGCCCAGGAAACCGGGGAAGGGGAAGACCTCTCCGTCGGCCGCGGCTGCGTGCAGCCGGGCGAAGCCCTCGTCGAGGACGGGGCGGGGGACGACGTTCCAGTAGACGCGCCGCACCCGGTGCGGCGTGCCGCCGCCGCGTCCGCCCTCGGCGGCGGCGAGCTGGACGGCGCGCATGGCCACGCGGTGGGCCTTGATGTGGTCGGGGTGGCCGTAACCGCCGTCGGGACCGTAGGTGACGACCACCTGGGGGCGCACCTCGCGCAGCACGGCGGCGAGCAGCCCGGCGGCCTCGTCGAGGTCGGCCTGCCAGAAGCAGCCGGGGCGGTCGTTGGTCGGCGCGCCCATCATGCCCGAGTCGCGGTAGCGCCCCCGGCCGCCGAGGAAGCGGTGATCGGTGACGCCCAACGCGCGCATGGCCGCGGCGAGTTCGCCGATGCGGTGCGGGCCGAGGGTGTCGTCCTGGTCGGGTGCCAGGTGGGCGAGCCCGTCGGGGATGACCTCGCCCTCCTCGCCCAGGGTGCAGGTGACGAGGGTGACGTGTGCGCCCTCCGCCGCGTACTTGGCCATGGTGGCGCCTGTGGTGATCGACTCGTCGTCCGGGTGCGCGTGCACCAGCAGCACACGGCGCCGGGGGGCGGCCGGTGAGCCGGGGGCCGCCCCTGGGGGAAACGCAGCGGTCATGCCCCGAGCCTACGACGGGCACGCCACCGGCCGGCGAAGCGAGGGGGAGGAAGGGCCGGGAAGGACGACGGAGGGACGCGAGAGGGACCGGTACGCGGGCCGGGGAACGGGGGACGGGGGACAAAGGACGGTCGACGGGGGCGCGGCGTCCTCAGAACTTGAGCTGGCCGATCATCCCGGCAACGTTGGAGGTCAGGTCGGTGATCGTGGGAGCGACCGACGAGCTGGCGAGGTAGAAGCCCAACAGCATGCAGATCACCGCGTGTCCGGCCTTGAGCCCGGATTTCCTGACGAGCAGGATGACGATGATCGCCAGCAGCACCACCGCCGAAATCGAGAGTGCCACGGCGGCTCACCTCCAAGTACGCACGGTCGGTTCGGGATCTTCTACGGGTCACACGGACACGGCGGCGCGCCTCCGGCACGGAGGAGCCACCGGCTTCATACCCAGCACCCACCATGCGCAACGGATCATAATTATCCGGGCGACCGCACGGCTCGGTGCACGGGTGCAGAGGAGGGGCGCATATTCATATCCAGCCACCCGCCGACGACCTGACCATCGTCCCGGCGGGCATCCGGAACGGATCACAGCCTGGCGAGGACGCGGTGCGGTAGGGCGCGTGCGCAGTACGGTCAGCCGCATGGCTACGACTTTCCCGCAGCAGCACGCCCGTACCCACAGATTCACACTTGGTGCCCCGAGGTCTTTCACCGTCGCCCCGGACGGCTCACGCGTTGCTTTCCTTCGCTCCCGCGACGGCTTCGACCTGGCCCATCTCCTCTGGGTGCGGGAGGTGGCGAGCGGCGAGGAACGTATCGCCGCCGATCCCGCGGCCCTGTTGGGCGGGGCGGCCGAGGAGCTCTCCGCCGAGGAGCGGGCGCGGCGCGAGCGGAGCCGGGAGGGCACGGCCGGTGTGGTCGGATATGCCACCGACACGTGCGTGAAGACGGCCGCCTTCGCCCTCTCGGGCCGGCTGTTCACCGCGGACCTGGCCACCGGACAGGCGCGCGAACTCACCACGCCGACCCCCGTCGTGGATCCCCGCCCCTCCCCCGACGGCCGGTACGTGGCCTACGTGACGCGCGGCGCCCTGCGGGTGGTCGCGGCGTCCGGCGAGGACGACAGGGCGCTGGCCCAGCCGGAGTCGGAGACGGTCACCTGGGGCATGGCGGAGTTCGTCGCGGCGGAGGAGATGTCCCGCACCCGCGGCTACTGGTGGTCGCCCGACTCGGACCGGCTGCTGGTCGCGCGCGCCGACGACGCGCCGGTGACCCGCTGGTCCATCGCCGACCCGGCCAACCCGCAAGGCGAGCCCGCCCGCGTCGCCTACCCGGCGGCCGGCACGGCGAACGCCGAGGTCACCGTGCATCTGCTGGGTCTCGACGGGACACGGCACCAGGTCCGCTGGGACCACGAGCGCTACCCGTACCTCGCCCGGGTCCACTGGTCCGCGGCCGGCCCCCCGCTGTTGCTCGTGCACAGCAGGGACCAGCGCACGGCCGCGTACCTGAGCGTGGACGTCGAGACGGGTGAGACGTCTGTCACACTCACCGAGGAAGATCAAATCTGGCTGGAAGTCTTCGGCGGGGTGCCGGCGTGGGCGCCGGACGGCGCTCTGGTGCGGATCGTGGACGAGGCTGCGGTGGGCGCCGAGGGGAAGAGCGCACGGGTGCTCATGGCGGGCGCACGGCGGCTCACGGACGCGCGGCTGCACGTGCGGGCCGTGCTGGACATCGGCACCGAGGACGTTCTGCTGACCGCCTCAGAGGGGGACGGCGGTGATCCGTCGCGCCGCTCGGCACCGGGCGACATCGGGGTCTACCGCGTGCCGTTGGCCGGCGGCCCGGCGGTGCGGGTCACCGACCCCGAGGACGAAGACCGGGGCCCGCGGCTGTCCTCCGCCGCGCGCGGCGGCGACACGCTCGTGCTCTCGACGGCGGCCCTGTCCCGGGCAGGAGCGCGGGTCGTGCTGGTGCGCCAGGAGGACGGGAAGCGGCTGGGCACCATCGACTCGCACGCCGCACGGCCCGTGCTGACCACCTCCCCCCACCTGCTGCTCGCCGGTGAACGCCGCATCCCTGCCGCCGTGGTCCTGCCCACCGGCTACCGGGACTCCGACGGGCCGCTGCCCGTGCTGATGGACCCCTACGGCGGGCCGCACGGCCAGCGCGTCGTGGCCGCGCACAACGCGCACCTGACCGCGCAGTGGTTCGCCGACCAGGGCTTCGCCGTGGTCACGGCCGACGGGCGGGGCACGCCGGGACACAGCCCCGCCTGGGAGAAGGCCGTCTCGCGCCGGCTCGCCCCGGTCACCCTCGACGACCAGGTCGAAGCCCTGCACGCGCTCGCGGCCGAGTTCCCCCTCGACCTGACACGGGTGGGCATCCGCGGCTGGTCCTACGGCGGTTACCTCGCGGCGCTGGCCGTGCTGCGGCGGCCCGACGTCTTCCACGCCGCGGTCGCCGGTGCCCCGGTGACCGACTGGCGGCTGTACGACACGCACTACACCGAGCGGTACTGCGGCACCCCGCAGGAGAACCCCGAGGTGTACGCGGAGTCCTCACTGCTCACCGACGAGGGGCTGTCCCTCGTCTCGGAGGACGGCCCCCACAGGCCGATGATGATCATCCACGGGCTCGCCGACGACAACGTGGTCGTCGCGCACGCGCTGCGGCTGTCCTCGGCGCTGCTGGCCGCGGGGCGGCAGCACGAGGTGCTGCCGCTGTCCGGGGTGACCCACATGGCGAGCGACGCGACGGTCGCGGAGAACCTGCTCGTGTTGCAGGTCGCCTTCCTGAAGCGGTCGTTGGGCATGGCCGGCTGAGGCCGTACGGCACGCCGCCGCGAACGCTTCCGCGAGCGGCGTGCCGGGACCGGCGGGCGGGCGCCTCAGCGGGTCTTGGCCGTCGTGGCCGAGGTCTCCCCCTCGTGCTCCCGCAGCGCCTTGTCCAGCACGATGTCCTCCCCGCGGGCCTCGGTCGTCGGCTCCTCGGGGAAGTGGCAGGCCGTCAGGTGGCCCTGGGTGTTTCCGGGGATCTGGACAAGCGGAGGCTCCTGGGTGGCGCACTTGTCCTGCGCCTTCCAGCAGCGGGTGCGGAAGCGGCAGCCCGAGGGCGGGTTGATCGGCGAGGGGACGTCGCCGGCCAGGCGGATGCGCTCGCGGTCGCTGCCCTCGGCCTGCCCCTCCTCGTTGAGCACGGCCTCCGGCACCGCCGAGAGCAGGGCGTGGGTGTAGGGGTGGCGGGGGCGGTTGTAGATCGCCTCCCGCTCCCCCACCTCGACGATCTTGCCCAGGTACATCACCGCGACCCGCTCCGAGAAGTGGCGCACGATCGCCAGGTCGTGGGCGATGAAGACGAAGGCGATGCCCATCTCCCGCTGCACCTGCTGGAGCAGGTTGACGACCTGCGCCTGGATGGAGACGTCCAGCGCGGAGACCGGCTCGTCCGCCACGATCAGTTTCGGCTCCAGCGCCAGCGCGCGGGCGACGCCGATGCGCTGGCGCTGGCCGCCGGAGAACTCGTGCGGGAAGCGGTTGTAGTGCTCGGGGTTGAGGCCGACGGTCTCCAGCAGTTCCCGGATGCGCTTCTCGCGCCCCCCGGGCGGGTCGATGCCGTTGACCTCCATCGGTCCGCCGATGATGGAGCCGACCGTGTGCCGCGGGTTCAGCGACGAGTACGGGTCCTGGAAGATCATCTGGATCTCAGAGCGGATCGGCGCCATCTGCTTGCGGGTGGCGTGGGTGATCTCCTGCCCCGCGTAGGTGATCGTGCCGCCGGTGGGCTCCAGCAGCCGGGTCAGCAGCCGTCCCGTGGTCGACTTGCCGCAGCCCGACTCGCCGACGAGGCCGAAGCTCTCGCCCGCGTGGACACCGAGGTCGATACCGGAGACGGCCTGGACCTCGCCCACCTTCCGCTTGAAGGGGAAGCCCCCCATGATCGGGAAGTGTTTGGCCAGGCCCTCCGCCTTCAGCAGCGGTTCGCCCGTGCGGGCGGGTGCCGCGTCCTTCGGTCCGCCCGCGCCCGGCTCGGTCAGGGTGAGGTCATCGCTCATTGGTCTGGGTCTCCCTCTGCCTGTCCTAGCTCAGCCTGGGCTTGATCTGCTCGGTGAAGAACGTGCGCTTCTGCTCGGCCGTCAGGTGGCAGGCGGAGCCGCGCCCGTGCGGCAGCTGCGGCCGGTCGCCTGTGCAGGACCTGCCGGCGACCTCGTCCTGGTAGCCGCAGCGCGGGTGGAAGGGGCAGCCGGGCGGCGGCGCCAGCAGGCTCGGCGGCGTGCCGTGGATGGGCGACAGTTCCTCGTTCACGTCGCCGGTCAGCCGTGGCATGGAGGTCAGCAGCCCCCAGGTGTAGGGGTGCTCGGGGCTGCGCAGCACCTCGCCGACCGTGCCCCGCTCGACGGCGCGCCCGCCGTACATCACCAGGATGTCGTCGGCGACGTTGGCGATGACGCCGAGGTCGTGGGTGATGAAGACGATCGCGGAGCCGAACTCCTGCTGGAGGTCCTTGAGCAGGTCGAGGATCTGCGCCTGGACGGTGACGTCGAGGGCCGTGGTGGGCTCGTCCGCGATCAGCAGGTCCGGGTTGCACACCAGCGCCATGGCGATCATCGCGCGCTGCCGCATGCCGCCGGAGAACTGGTGCGGGTAGTCGTGGACCCGCGTCTTCGGGTTGGGGATGCCGACCTTGTCGAGCATCTCGACGGCCCGCAGGTGCGCCTCCCGTTTGGAGACCCCCAGGTGCTTGCGGTACGGCTCGGCGATCTGCCGCCCGATCGTGTAGTACGGCGACAGCGCGGTCAGCGCGTCCTGGAAGATCATCGCCATCTTGTTGCCGCGCAGCGACTCCAGCGTCTTCTCGCGCGCGCCCGTCAGCTCCTGGCCGTCCAGCAGGATCTTGCCCGAGACGTCGGTCGTACGCGGGTTGTGCAGGCCCAGGATGGACAGGTTGGTGACCGACTTTCCGGAGCCGGACTCGCCGACGATGCCCAGCGTCCTGCCGCGCTCCACGTCGAAGGAGAGTCCGTCGACGGCCTTGACGGTGCCGTCCTCGGTGTCGAAGTGCACGTACAGGTCGCGCACCGAGAGGAAGGCGCCCCCGTCCGCGTCGCGCGGTGCGGGTACGTCCGCTTCCTTGGTCAGGGAGGTCATGGCGGAGGTTCTCCTAGGACAGCCGCACGCGCGGGTCGATGAACGCGTAGGCGGCGTCCACGATGATGTTGAACAGGATGATGAAGGTCGCCGCGAAGAGCATCACGCCCATCACCATGGGCAGGTCGGTGTTCTGCACCGAGTTGACCGCGAGGGTGCCCAGCCCCGGGAGGGAGAACGTCCACTCGGTGATCATCGCGCCGCCGAAGAGGGAGCCGAGGTCGACGCCGAAGATGGTGACGATGGGGATGAGCGAGCCGCGCCAGGCGTAGCGGAAGAAGACGTACCGCCCCGACATGCCCTTCGCGCGGGCGGCTCTGACGTGGTCTTCCTGCAACTGCTCGATCATCGACGAGCGCGACAGACGGGTGTAGTTCGCGGTGAAGATGATCTGGACGACCAGCCAGGGGATCAGCAGGCCCATGAACCAGCCGGCCGGATCCTGCGTCAGCGGTACGTACTTGGGCTGGTCGAGGAGTTGCAGGTTGTAGACCACCAGGGCCAGGACGAGCGGGCCGATGAAGTAGATCTGCATCGAGGAGAGCACCAGCGACAGGGAGCTGAACGTCTTGTCGACGAGGGTGCCCTTCTTCCAGGCGGCGATCATGCCGGCGCCCAGGCCGATGAACAGGAAGACCGCGGCGCCGCCGATGGTCAGCGAGACGGTGGTCGGGAAGCGGTCCAGGATCGTCTGCCAGACGGGGTCCTGGTTGGCGAAGGAGTAGCCGAAGCACGGCGCGGGACACGCGCCGGCGGCGAAGTCGCGGCCGGCGAAGATGCCGACCATGAAGTGCCAGTACTGGACCGGCACGGGTTCGTCGATCCCCATGTTCTTGCGGATGACCTCGAGCGCGTCCGGCGTGCAGTTCTTGCCGCAGGCCAGCATCGCCGGGTCCCTGGGGACGGCGTAGAAGAGGAAGAAGGTGACGGCGCTGATGATCAGCAGGATCACCACGGCGCCGAGCGACCGGCGGATGAGAAATCGCAGCATGACGGAACGCAGCTCTCGTGCGACAGCGGAATCGACGTGCGGAAGGAGGTGCGGGGCGGCACCGTGGGGCTCCGCCGCCCGGCCGCGAGGGCCGGGCGGCGGAGCCGGCGCCCGGGTGCGTTACTTCTTGACGTACAGCGAGGTGGGCTGGATGTCGTGCAGCTGCTCGTCGAAGTAGGCTCCGCCGATCTTCGATCCGCTCAGCTGGATCGTCTTGTAGTAGTGCATGGGCACCGCGGGGACGTCCTCGACGAGGATCTTGTCCGCGAGCTTCATCCACGCGTCGGCGGCCTTGTTCGGATCCTCGATCTTGCGGATCCGGTCCATCTCCTTCTCGAACTTCGGGTTCTTGTGGTGCGAGTAGTTCGCCGCACCGTCCTGGACCTGACGTCCGTCGAACAGGTTCGGGACGACGGTCGAGGCGCTCGGCCAGTCGGCACCCCACGAGTTGTGGTAGATGTCGTAGTTGTTCTTGATCTTGCCGATCTGGTCGTAGTACGTGTCCGCGATGATGTCCTTCTTCTGGACGTTGAACCCGGCCTTCTCCAGGTTCTGCGTCGCGGCGACGGAGAAGTCCTGCCACTCGGGCGCGTTCTGGAAGGCGAAGGTGAGCTTCATGCCCTTCTTGCCGGACTCCTTCAGGAGCTTGGCGGCCTTCTTCACATCGCCCTGCGGCTTCTTCAGCTTGTTGAACGGGTCGGTCGGCTTCTGGCCCACCAGCGTCGGGCTGATGTAGTTGCCGGCCATCTCGCCGCCGCCGGCACCGCCGAACGCGGAGACGATGGACTGGTTGGGCATCGCGTAGGCGATGGCCTGGCGGACCTTCTTGTTCTTGATCCGGTCCATGTTGATGTTCATGTAGCTGACGTAACTCTGGTAGCCGGAGATGGAGCGCTTCTTGACCTCGGGGTCGCTGCGCACCTTCTGCATGCTGGAGGCGTCGACGCTGTTGGTGAAGCTGGTGGCGTACTGGTTCTCACCCGCGTCGGACATCAGCCGCTTGGTGGAGTCCTCGAAGGAGACACCGAACTGGATGGTGAAGGCGTCCGGGTACTGGTGGCGCTTCGGGTCGGTCTTCGGGTCCCACTCGGGGTTGCGGACGAGCTTCATGCTCTTGCCCGACTTGAAGGACGCGATCTTGTAGGGGCCGGTGACGAGCGGGTCCTTGTCGTACTTCTCCTTGGTGTCCTTCTTCTCGGACACCACCGAGTAACCCGGCATGGCCAGCGCGTAGGGCAGCTCGGCCTGCGGCTCCTTGAAGTGGAAGATGACGGTCTTGTCGTCCGGCGTCTCCAGGACGTCGTCCGGCAGGTGCTTGCCCTCGTAGGGGCCGTCCTTGAGCATCTTGCGGTAGTCGGTGCCGCCGGTGTTGGCCAGCCACTGCTGCACGAAGGTGGGGCCCTCGGTGATGAAGGGCGCGAACGTCCGCTCGATGCTGTGCCGGATGTCCTTCGAGGTGATGGCCGAGCCGTCCTCGAACTTGATGCCGTCCTTGAGCTTGTACGTCCAGGTCTTGCCGCCGTCCGACTTCTTCCCGCTGTCGGTGGCCAGGTCGCCGACGACCTCGTACTTGTCGCCGCTGGTGCGCTTGTAGGTGGTCAGACCGCGGTGGATCAGCGTGGCGAGGGAGCCCTCGTCGCTGACGTAGATCTGCGCCGGGTCCAGGTGCGCGAAGCTGTCGCGCTGGAGGACCTTGATGGTGCCGCCCTTGCGGCTGCCCTTGACCTCGGGGGCCGGGCCCTTGGAGGCGGCCTCGTCGGCGAACGTGTAGGAGACGTCGGCGCCCTGCTTCTTGGCCTTCGTGTCCTTGGTGTCCTCACCGCCGCCCCCGCCGCTGCTGCAGCCGGTGAGGAACAGCGCGCCGGCGGCGACCGCCGCGAGGGACGCACGCGCTGTGCGTATGCTCACTCTGCTCATGGTGGTGTCTGCACCTGCCTGTCGGTTGTCCGTCGCTGCCTGACTGATGCCGTACGGGGTGGCAGCACCCCCCACCACTCGGTCGCGCCTGGCCCTCATCGGCCCGACTTCGGGTCGAACGCGTCCCTGACCGAGTCTCCGAGCAGGTTGAAGGCGAGGATGAAGATCACCATCGCTCCGCCCGGGAAGAACATGTAGGTGATGTCGCTCTGGTAGACCTCGGCGCCCGTGGCGAACATCCGGCCCCAGTCAGGGGTGGGCTCCAGCAGCCCGACGCCGAGAAAGGAGAGCCCCGCGATGGCGGTGACGTTGTTCGGCAGCATGTAGGTGGCCTGCACCAGCATGGGCGTGACCAGGTTCGGCAGCAGTTCCTTGCGGACGATGCGGCCCGGCGGCGTCCCGGCGACCTTCGCCGCCTCGATGAACTCCCGCTCCCGCAGCGACAGCGTCTGGCCCCGCAACAGCCGCGCCAGCGTCATCCAGCCGAGCAGCCACATCACGTAGATGATCACGCAGGACCTGAGCCAGGTGGGCATCTCGTCCTGCGGGTCGACAAGCAGCGCGCCGACGACCGGGGTGAAGGCGACGAAGAAGAGCTGGTTGGGGAAGGACATCATCAGGTCGGTGAACCGGCCGAGGAAGTAGTCGACCTTCCCGCCGAAGTAGCCCCCCGCGACGCCGATCACGATCGCCGTGGCCACCGAGAGCAGGGTGACGATCAGCGCGAGCGAGAGCGAGGTGCGGATTCCGTAGACCAGCTGCATGAAGACGTCCCGGCCCAGGTTCGGTTCGAGCCCGAACCAGAACTCGCCGCTGATGCCGCCGTTGGGCTGCACGGGGTAGCCGTTGTCGTTGAGCAGGCCCGGTGTCAGCTGCCCGTAGCGGGTATAGGGATCCTTGCCGTAGAGCCAGGAGATCACCGGGGCCAGCGCCGCGATCAGGAAGAAGGCGAGCACGACACACGCCGAGACCACACCTGTGCGGTCGCGTTTGAAGCGCATCCACATGAGCCGTCCTGGTGACCGGCCCGCGAGGTCGCCGTCCTTGGCAACTCGCGTAGAACTCGGGCCCGCTTCCTGATCGGGGCCAGGGGTGTCGGCCCCGACCGCAGCGGCCTGGGAAGGACTCGTCATCGCGTGTGTGCTCCCGCGCTCAATTCTCGCCGGAACCCGAATCGTTGGGGCGTGATGCGGGTGGGTTGTGCCGGACTTTGGCAAGCCGGTTACATGCCAGTCAAGAGGTCTTGGCCAGGCTGAACGCCGTCAACGGCTTTCTTGAGCGAACGTTGCGCAGATCGAGGTCGCAACGTGCTTGACATCACAGCGACCAGGCGGACATGAAGGTAAAAATCGGGAGTAATCGCCTTAACAATCTCGCAACGTGGTCGTCGTCTCTCCGATATCCGAAGCAGTCACTCTGAAGTGCGGAGAACCGTCAACTGCCGTGTGTACAGGGGCTCGTGGCGTTTCCCTGCACGTGCGGTGGACGTCGTGCGAACATGAGTGCGGCTTCACCGCCGCGCACACCGCCGTGCACACCGCCGGCCCGGCGCTTGTTGCCGGGCGGTGCTCGCGGGTAGACACGTCAGGTCCAGCACGTCGCGACACACGTACACACGGGGGGCCGAGCCATGGGCCAGGACAGGACACTCGCGCGCGGAGCGCGCGTCTTCGGAGCGCTGCTGCTGGCCGCCCTCGCGCTGGTCAGCCTCGCCTGGATCATCCGGGACTTCACCAAGGCCGACGACGTCGTCGACGTGTGGTGGAACTGGGCCGGGCTGCCGGCCCGCGCCGAGGACGGGGTGTGGGTCACCTCCTTCCTCGAACCCACGCTGATGCTGGTCTACGCGGTCGCCGCCCCCGCCGCCTACCGCTCCTCCTCGTCCGCCGCGATACTCGCCGGCGCCGGAACGCTGACCGTCGCGCTGCGCGCCCCGGGGCTGTGGAACCTGAACGCCGACTGGATGCAGGGCGTCCCCGACGGGCTGCTGAGCAAGGTCCTCTTCAGCACCATCGCCACCGTCGTCCTCGGCGGTGTCCTCCTCGTCACCGCCATCGCGGGACGCCGCCCCGCACACTCCGCCCCCGGCGGCTACGGCTACGGCGCCCCCGCCCCCCACGACGTGGCCCACTCGGCCCCCGCCGGGCCGACCAGGGGCGGCGCCGTGGCCGCCTTCCTGCTGCTGGGCGCCGCGGGCGCGGTGCTGCTCGCGTGGGAAATACGCACCATGCAGCAGCTCGGCTGGGACCGCTACGAGAAGACGCTGACCGGCGAACGCTCCCTCGTCCGGCTGCTGGACGCCCCGCCCGGCTGGACCCTGTGGACCGTCGTCGTCCTCGCTCTGGTCGCCGGCATCGCCGCGCTGGCGGGCGCGCCCTTCTCCCGCCCCTTCGGCCTGATCATCGCCGGGCCGCTGCTCGCCGTCGGCCTGTTCGCCGTCGCCTTCGGCATCAAGACGGACCTGTTCGCGCACTTCGGCGACCTCGGCATCGAGGGGCAACTGCATGTGCTCACCAACGTGTTCGAGGTCGTCGCGGGCGCGGCCGTCCTGCTGGCCCTCTCCCGGGGACAGCAGCGCAGCCCGCGCCCCGTCTCCCCGTACGCGGCCGGCGGCCCCGCGCCGTACGGGCAGCCGCCGCAGACCTGGTAGGCCGGCGCCTCACGTCTCGACGGGGCCCACCACCGCGGCGCGCTCGGCCGCGAAATGGCAGGCCGAGGGGTGGTGGACGGGCTCGTCGGGCAGGGAGTCGGCGAAGTTCTCCGGAACGGCGAGCGGCGGCTCCTCCTCCACGCAGCGCTGCTGCGCCTTCCAGCAGCGGGTGCGGAAGTGGCAGCCCGAGGGCGGGTTGGCCGGTGAGGGCACGTCGCCCTCCAGTACGATCCGCTCCCTGCGCCCCTCGGCGTCGGGGTCGGGCACCGGCACGGCCGACAGCAGCGCCTGCGTGTAGGGGTGCGTCGGGTGCTCGTAGATCTCGGTCTCCGTACCGACCTCGACGAGCTTGCCGAGGTACATCACGCCGACGCGGTCGGAGATGTGCCGCACGATTGACAGGTCGTGGGCGATGAAGACGTAGGAGAGGCCGAACTCGTCCTGGAGGCGCTCCATCAGGTTGACGACCTGCGCCTGCACCGAGACGTCCAACGCCGAGACCGGCTCGTCCGCCACGATGATCTCCGGACGCAGCGCCAGCCCCCGCGCGATCCCGATCCGCTGCCGCTGCCCCCCGCTGAACTGGTGCGGATACCGGTTCACATACTCCGGATTCAGCCCCACCACATCCAGCAACTCCTGCACCTTGCGCCGCCGATCCCCCTTCGGCGCCACCTCAGGATGAATGTCGAACGGCTCCCCGATGATGTCCCCCACCGTCATCCGCGGATTCAACGACGTGTACGGGTCCTGGAACACCATCTGAATGTTGCGCCGCACCGCCTTCAAAGCGCGCCCCGAGGCGCGGGTGATGTCGTTGCCCTTGTAGCGGATCGTGCCCGCCGTCGGCCTCTCCAGGTGGGTGATGAGCCTGGCCACGGTCGACTTGCCGCACCCCGACTCGCCGACGATGCCCAGCGTCTCCCCCTTCCGCAGGTCGAAGGAGACGCCGTCGACCGCCTTGACCGCGCCGACCTGCCGCTTGAAGAGGACGCCCTGGGTCAGCGGGAAGTGCTTGACCAGGTCCCGCACCTGAAGGATCGGCTCGCCCGCCGCGAACGCCCGCTCGGCGTGCGACTTCACCAGCAGCTTCCGCGCCTGGATCAGTTCCTCCCTGGCCACCTTGCGGCTCGATCCCTCACCGTGCATCGAACATCTCCTCCCAGAAGTGGCAGGCGCTGGCCCGCCGCGCCGAGACCTCGTACAGCGGAGGTTCGTCCCTGCGGCAGACCGCACGCGCCATGGGGCAGCGGGGGTTGTAGGCGCAGCCGGGCGGGATCTGCGACAGGTTGGGCGGCATGCCCCGGATGACGTTGAGCTGCCCGCCCTTCTGGTCGAGGCGGGGGATGGAGTCGAGCAGGCCCTGGGTGTAGGGGTGGGCCGGAGCCTTGTACAGCTCCTTGACCGGCGCCGTCTCCACGATCCGCCCCGCGTACATCACCGCGATCTTGTCCGCGACATCCGCCACCACACCCAGATCGTGCGTGATCAGGATCAGCCCCATGTTGAACTCACGCTGCAGATCCGCCAGCAGCTCCATCACCTGCGCCTGCACCGTCACATCCAGCGCAGTCGTCGGCTCGTCCGCGATGATCAGATCAGGCTCCAACGCCAACGCCATCGCGATCATGATGCGCTGCCGCATCCCCCCACTGAACTGGTGCGGATAGTCGCCGACGCGCTGACGCGCCGCGGGGATGCGGACCCGTTCCATCAGCTCGACGGCCTTGGCCCTGGCCTCCTTGCGGGAGGCGCCCTGGTGGACGCGGAACATCTCCGCCAGCTGGTAGCCGACGGTCAGCACCGGATTCAGGGCGGAGAGCGCGTCCTGGAAGATCATCGCCATCTTGGCGCCGCGGATCTGCCGCCGCTCCTGGCCCGGAAGGGTCAGCAGATCCCTGCCCTGGAAGACGATCTCGCCACCCGTGATGCGTCCTGGCGGCATGTCGAGAATGCCCATGATCGCCTGCGCTGTCACCGACTTGCCGGAGCCCGACTCGCCGAGCACCGCGAGCGTCTCGCCGGCCTCGAGTCCGCAGTCGACCCCGTTGACGGCCTTGGCCACGCCGTCCCGGGTGTGGAACTCCACGTGCAGGTCGCGCACCTCAAGGAGGCTCACACGCTCACCTCAGTTTCGGGTCGAGGGCGTCGCGCACCGCGTCGCCGAGCATGATGAACGCCAGCACGGTGAGGCTGAGCGCGGCGGCCGGATACAGCAGGATGTGCGGCGCGTTGCGGAACTGCATGCCCTGGGAGGCCGCGGAGATGTCGGCGCCCCAGGAGACCGTCGGCGGCTGGAGGCCCACGCCCAGGAAGCTGAGCGTGGCCTCCAGCGAGATGTAGGTGCCCAGCGCGATGGTCGCCGTCACGATCACGGGGGCGATCGCGTTCGGCAGGATGTGCCGCAGCAGCATCCGGGCGTTGCCGGCACCCAGTGCGCGGGCGGCCAGCACGTAGTCGTTCTGTTTGGCCGTGATGACAGAGCCGCGCGCGATACGGGCCACCTGCGGCCAGCCGAGCAGCACGATGAAGGCGACCACCGTCCACACCGAGCGGCTCCCGGTCATGGACAGGAAGACCAGGCCGCCGAGGATCATGGGGATGCCGAAGAAGATGTCCGTGAGCCGGGAGAGGACCGCGTCCCACACGCCGCCGAAGAATCCGGCGAGTCCGCCGAGGACGCTGCCCAGCGCGGCCACCCCGGCCGTCGCGCAGACGCCGACCGTCACCGACGTACGGGCGCCGTAGACCACGCGCGTGTACACGTCGCATCCCTGGGTGTCGAACCCGAACCAGTGCCCTGCCGAGGACGCGTCCAGCGAGCGGCCCAGCCGGCAGGAGAGCGGGTCCCGGGAGGCGATGAGGCCGGGCCACACGGAGATGAGCACCAGGAACGCGATGAGCAGGCCCGCGATCCAGAACACCGGGTTGCGGCGCAGGTCGTGCCACGCGTCGGACCACAGGCTCCGGGCCCGTTCCTGCGGCTCCCGGCCCGGTGAGGACGGGCCCTCGCCGCCGGCCCGCTCGACCTCGCTCTCGACCCCGGCGAGCGTCCGCTCCTCGTCGGGGCCCTCGATGGCGGGTGTCCCCGTCATGGGGTCCCCCCGCGGTCGGCGGTGGCGAAGCCGGCAGCGTTGCGCGGACTCGGGCCTGGCGAGGGTGGGTCACACATAGCGGATCCTCGGGTCGAGCACGGCGTACAACAGGTCGACGAGCAGGTTCGCGAGGAGGAAGACGATGACGAGGACGGTCACGAAGCCGACGACGGTCGGCGAGTTCTGCCGCACGATGCCCTGCCACAGCTGGAAGCCGACGCCGTGGATGTTGAAGATCCGCTCGGTCACCAGAGCCCCGGCCATCAGGGTGCCCACGTCGGTGCCCAGGAAGGTGACGACGGGGATCAGCGAGTTGCGCAGCAGGTGCCGTACCGTCACCCGCCGCCGCGGCAACCCCTTGGCGACGGCGGTGCGCACGTAGTCGGCGCGGGAGTTCTCGGCGATGGACGTGCGGGTCAGCCGCGTGACGTACGCGAGCGAGACCAGCGCGAGCACCAGTCCAGGCAGCAGCAGCTGGCCGAGGGGGGCCGCGGGCGAGACCGCGGGGGCGATCAGCCCCCATCGGACGCCGAGCAGATACTGGAAGACGGTGCCGGTCACGAACGTCGGCACCGAGATGACCACGAGGGTCAGCATCAGCACCCCGCTGTCGACGGGCCGCCCGCGGCGCAGTCCGGTCAGCACGCCGAGCACCAGGCCGATGATGATCTCGATGACGACGGCGACGAGCGCGAGCCGGATGGTGAGGGGGAATGCGGTCGCCATCAGCTCGGTCACGGGCTGCCCGTTGAAGGCGTTGCCGAAGTCACCGGAGAAGATCTTGCCCATGTAGAGCACGTACTGCTGCCATACCGGCTTGTCGAGGTTGAACTCGGCCCGCAGTTGGGCGGCCGTCGCCGGGTCGGGTGCCCGGTCTCCGAACATGGCGTTCACCGGGTCGCCGACGGCGTAGACCATCACGAAGATGAGGAACGTCGTCCCGATGAAGACCGGGACCATCTGGAGCAGTCGCCGTACGACGTAGCGCCCCACGACGGCTCACTTGACCTTGATGTCGGTGAAGACCGGCACGGAGAAGGGGTTGAGCTTCACGTTGCTGACCCGCTCGGAGTATCCGGCGTTTCCGTTCTGATACCACAGCGGAATGGCCGGGAACGTCTCCAGGATGCGTTTCTCCGCCTGCTGGAAGAGGCCGATCGCGCTCTTTTGGTCGCCGGCCGCGTTCGCCTTGTCGATGAGCTTGTCGACCTGCGGGTCGGAGAATCCGGAGTCGTTGGAGGAGGCGTCGGTGTAGTAGATGGGCTGGATGAAGTTCTGGATCAGCGGGTAGTCCATCTGCCACCCGGTCCTGAACATGCCCTTCATCTTCTTACCGCTGATGTCGGAGCGGAACTCGCTGAACGTCGGCACCGGATTCACCGCGCAGGCGTTGTTCTTGTCCAGGGTGCGGTTGATGCTGTTGCAGACGGCTTCCATCCACTGCCGGTGGGACCCCGTGTCCACGTTCGAGGTCAGCGTGATCTTGCCGCCGGGGAGGCCGCCGCCCTGCTTGATGAGCTTCTTGGCCTCCTTCGGGTCGTACTCGCACGCGCTGCCGCACAGGCCGGGTTCGTAGCCGCCGCCCGCCTTCAGCACGGGCGAGGTCAGGTCGGTCGCCGGCTCCCGCGTGCCGTGGTAGATCTCCTCGGTCACCTCCTTCCTGTTGATCGCCTTGGAGAGGCCGCGCCGCACCAGCGCGGCCTTCTCGCCGCGCCACCGCTTGTCGTACATCGGAAAGGAGATGGTCTGGGTGATGCCCGCCGGCTGGTTGATGTAGCGCCCGTTCAGGTCCCGCTTGGCGTTCTTCAGCTGCCCGGCGGGGAGCTCGTCGACGACGTCGAGGTTTCCGGCCTGCAGGTCGGTGTAGCCGGTGTTCTGGTCGGTGTAGACCCTCAGCTCGACGCCCTTGTTCCGCGGCTTGTCCGCACCGCTGTAGTGCGTGTTGCGGGACAGCTTCATCGACTGGCCCCGGGTGTAGGAGTCCACCTTGTAGGGGCCGTTCCCCACCGGTTTCTTCAGCCATCCCTCGTGGTCGGTGAAGAAGGATTTCGGCAGGGGTGCGTAGGCGCTGTAGCCGAGCGTCTGCGGCCACATGGAGAACTTCTGGTTGAGCTTCACCGTGAAGGCGCGGTCCCCGGTGACCTTCAGCCCCGACATCTTTTTCGCCTTGGGCTTCCCCTTCTCGGGGTGGACGTCGTCGTAGCCGTCGATGTACTGGAAGAAGTAGGAGTTGACCTGCTTGTTGGTGACCAGCGCACCGTAGTTCCAGGCGTCCACGAACGACTTCGCCGTCACCGGCGTGCCGTCGGAGAACTTCCAGCCCTTCTCCAGCTTGATGCGGAAGGTGCGCTGGTCGTCGGTCGTGATGGACTCGGCGACGGCGTTCTTGGCCTCACCCGTGACGGGGTCGTACTTCTTGAGCCCCCGCATGATCATGTCGAGGACCTTGCCGCCCTGCACCTCGTTGGTGTTCGCCGGCTCGACCGGATGCTGCGGGTCGGTCCAGAAGGCGCGGACCACACCGTCCTGCGCCCCGCCCCCCGCGCCCCCCGAGCTGGAGC
>NZ_JASKYT010000113.1:0-22677 GCF_041028275.1 Streptomyces sp. PU-14G | reverse complement strand
GTTGCGGTCATCAGATGGTATGAACGGCCGGTCCCTGGTCGGGTGAGGTGTGCCGGGGGGACAGGGATGGACGGTATGACCGTCATCGGATCGTCCCGCCGGTACGCGCGCCGGCGTGTGGGACGCGCTGTGCGTGCCGTGGGGGTGCCCTTGCTGGGGCTCGCCGCGGTGGGGGTGACCCTGCCAGCCCAGGAAGCCGCGCCCGCGCCCCCGGGAGACGCGCCCGCGGCGGGAGCGCCCGCGCCCCCGGCAGACGCGTCCGGCCCCGAAGTGGCGCCGTACCTCTCCCTGGGCTGGGGCGACCCGCCTGCCCCCGGCCCCCTGCTGCGGCCCACCGGCGTGGACGGGTTCACGTTCGCTTTCGTGCTGAGTGCCTCGGGCTGCGCACCGCGTTGGGACGGGGTGCGGCCGCTCACCGGAGGAGCCGACGAGCGCGCGGTGCGGGCCGTGCGCGCGGCGGGCGGTGAGCCCATCGTGTCGTTCGGTGGCGGCGCTGGCCGCACGCTGGAGCAGGACTGTCCCGACGCCGCCGCGCTCGCCGGCGCCTACCGCAAGGTGATCCGCGCCTACGGGCTCCGCGCGATCGACGTCGACATCGAGACGCGTGCCTACGCGAGCGCCGCGGCGCGCCGCAAGACCGTCGAGGCGTTGAAGCGGGTCAAGGCCGCCGTACCGGGGCTCTCGCTGTACGTGACGCTGCCCAGCGCCCGCACAGGACCCGACGCGCGGCTGATCGACGCGGCGGCCCGCGCCGGGCTGGAGCCGGACGCGTGGACGATCATGCCGTTCGCGTTCGGAGAGCCGCCCCGGGACGAGGCCGCCGCGCAGCAGGCCGGCCGGCTGGACATGGCCCGTGCCACCGTGAGCGCGACCGAGGGGCTGGTCGCGCGGCTGCGGTCGGCGTACGGCTACGACGCCGCGGACGCCTATGCGCACAGCGGCATCTCCACCATGAACGGGATCACGGGCCATCAGGAGGTCGTCTCGGTGGCGGACTTCCGCACCATTGCCCGGTACGCCCGCAGGCGCGGGCTGGCCCGGCTGGCCTTCTGGTCCGCCAACCGCGACCGGCCGTGCGGGACGCTGTCCTACCCGGCCGAGGACCGCTGTTCGGGCGTGCCGCAGCGGCCGTGGGAGTTCACGCGGGCGCTGACGTCACCGGGGCGGCGTTCGTGACGGTCTCGTCCCCCACTGCCTTGCTCGCCACCGCCTCGCTCGCCGCCACATCGGTTGCCGCCCTCCCGGCTTCGTTCGAGACGGTTTCGCTCGCGACGGCGGAGAACTCGGTTGCGACGGCGGAGAACTCGGCTGCGGCGTCGGGGAACCCGGCCGCGTCGCCGGGAAACCCCGCCGCGGCGTCGGGGAACCCCGTCGCGGCCTCGGGGACGCCGACCATGCGCATGGTGGGCAGGAAGAGCGGCAGCACGGGGAACGTCGCGGGGCCGGGGAGCGTCGCGCCCGCCGCCGTCAGGGTCTCCTGGTCGGCGGGTTCCGGTCCTGCGGGCTGTGCGGTGTCCGGTTCGCGCCGTATCAGGTAGGCGGCGAAGCCTCCGGCGAGGAACAGCGCGAGCACCGAGACGGCGGTGCCGAGCCAACTGGTGCCGAGCCACTGGCCGCCCAGGTAGCCGAGGCCCACGCTGTAGGCGGCCCAGGCCACACCGGCCAGCGCCGACCACGGCACGAAGTCGCGGGCCCTGCGGTGCGCGGCGCCGGCGGAGAGGCTGACGACCGAGCGTCCCGCGGGCGCGAAGCGGGCGAGGACGACCAGGGTGCCGCCGCCCTTGGACAGCGCGCGGCCGAGCCGTTCCTGGGCGGAGGCGAGTTTGGGGGAGCGGGCGAGGGCGCGGTCGAAGCGGTCGCCGCCTCGCCAGGCGAGTCGCCAGGCGGCCAGGTCACCGAGGACGGAGGCGCCCGCCGCGCACAGCACCAGCGACAGCACTTCCGTCAGGTGGCCGCTCTGGGCGGCCTGGCGTGCGGCGGCGCTGGGCAGGTCGGCGGCGTCGGCCGCTGTGGTGCCCGCGGCTGTCGTGGCCGCGGTGATGACGAGCACGCCGCTGGGCAGGACGGGTACGAAGACGTCGAGCAGCACGGAGGCGGCGATGACCGCGTAGATCCATGGGGATCCGGTCACCGACCCCAGGATGTCCGGCACTGTTGTCCCCGTTTCTCCCCTGCCCGGCTGTCGTCGGCTGGCGCGTTACCGCCGTACAGCGTACGCCCGGGTCCCCCGCTCAGGGCCGCTGGGTGGCCGTGGCGACGCTCTCGCACCGCGGCTGGTTACAGATGCACTGCATCAGACCATAGGACAACGTGAATCAGTGGAGGCCGGCACGATGAGGGCACGTATGCGCACGGCGGGGGTGGGGGGAGTGGCCGCCGTCACCATGGTGACGGCGTTGTTCGCGGGGAGCGAGCCGAGTTCGGCGAGCGAGGTACCCGACCTGAGGAGCGCCAAGGGTCTCGAGAGCCTGCGGGACCTGCCGGGGCTCGGGGACGGTGTGCGTTTGGAGAACCTCGGGGACAACGAGGGGATGCGGATCGCGCGGGCGCTCCAGCGGGGTGAGGGGGTCGGCCTGCGGGACCTCAGCCTGCGCGTCGGCTCCGGCACGGTGGAGATCGTCAGCAGCGAAGACCGCGGTACGGGCCGGGACGTGGGCCGCGACGAAGGCCCCGGCCAGGGCCGCGGCGACCGGACGGGCCGAACGGATGCGGCCGAGGTGATCGACCTGATCGATCTGGTGGACCGCGAGGGCGGCCTCATCCGGCTGGAAGGACCGCGGAAGGGCAAGAAGGGGGACGAGGGTCAGGGCCGTCTGACCCGGGAGCTGAGGGTCACCGACGGTGAGGGCGCCTACCGCGTCTTCCGGCTCGGCGGCGGCACGGACACCGTCGCCGGCACCGCCGACATCCGCAACCGGTCGGTTCTGGCGCGTTACGACCAGTTCTCCCCGGCCAACGCTTTCGTGCGCCCCGACGCGGTCACCTACGACCGCGCCAAGGTGCCTGCCGGCGCGAGCATCGGTGTCGTCCGTACGGTCACCGACGGGGCGACCACCGTGCGGTTGGAGGTCGGCGGCCTGCCGAAGAACCGCACCTACGGGGCGCACGTCCACACCGAGCCGTGCGGCGCCAAGCCGGACGAGGCGGGTCCCCACTACCAGAACGAGAAGGACCCGGTGCGGCCCTCCACCGACCCGCGCTACGCCAACCCGCGCAACGAGGTGTGGCTGGACTTCACCACCGACGCGGAGGGCGAGGGGAAGGCCGTCTCGCGCCACGACTGGACGTTCCGCAAAGGGGAGGCCAGGTCGGTGGTGCTGCACGAGACGGGCACGCGCACCGAAGCCGGCCACGCGGGGGAGGCGGGCGCCCGGCTCGCCTGCTTCACGGTGCCTCTCAACGGGCGCTGACGCGCGGCGTCCGGACACCTTCCGCGCCCCCGCCCCACCTCGAAACGGCGGCTGTCCGCGTCAGTCGCCTCGCCCGCCGCTCCCGGCGGCCGGTTCGGTTCCGCTGAGCCGGCCGCTGAAGACCCGCTCCAGGCCGGAGCGGGGCGTCCCGTCCGGCGCCGAGGTCGCGGCGCTCGCCCGGTCGAGCGCGTAGGTGGCCTCCCTGCCGTGCATCGTGAGCGTCATCAGCATGTTGCCGAACCAGGGGCCGCCCGTGCGGCGCCAGCGGAAGGGAAGCTCCTCGACGCCCGCGTGCCGGATCAGCGCGCGCCCCAGCCGGCGGCCGATCCGGCTCCAGCCGAAACGGAAACCGGAGCGCATGACGGCGGGGATGCTGTTGTGTATGGGTGAGCAGGTCAGCTGCGTCACCCGGGCGGGCCGGCCGCCCCCCGACACCTTGAGGTCGTCGAACTGGGGCTCGGTGACGTAGGCGTGGTGCACGTCGCCCGACAGGACGCTGACCGAGGCGGGTGCTTCCTGGTCGGCGGCCACGCGCTGGATAAGCTCCGTCAGCGCCTGGAACGACCGGGGGAAGGCCGCCCAGTGCTCCAGGTCGGCGCGTTGCCGCAGCTTCTCGCTGAACCCGAGCCAGCGCGCGCCCCGTGCGCCGGAGCACAGCGCGGTGTTCCAGGTCTCCAGACCGTGCACGGCGGGAGGGAGGAGCCAGGGCAGCGAGGTGCCGAGCACCAGGTGGTCGACGGCCCCTGGGCCGCCGTCGAGGACCTGCTCGTGCAGCCAGTCCATCTCCTCGTCGTCGACCATCCGGCGTTCGGCCTCGGGCAGCACACGGCCCGCGCGGGTGTCGACCATCAGCAGCCGGATGCGGCCGAAGTCACGGCGGTAGCTCCAGCGGGCCGCGGCCGGGTCGGCGTCGGCGCGCTCGGCGAACGCGCGCAGCGCGGGCGTGCCGTCCTCCGCGTGCCGTACGGCGGCGAAGACCGGGTTCTCCGCGAGCTCCGCCGGGGAGAGGTTGCCCAGGTGCTGGTAGACCCAGTAGGAGGTCAGCCCGCCCAGGATGCGCTCGCGCCACCAGTCGGTGGCGCGCATCTCGCGCTGCCAGGCCTCGCTGGTATTCCAGTCGTCGATCACGTCGTGGTCGTCGAAGATCATGCAGCTGGGAACGGTGGACAGCAGCCAGCGCACCTCCGGGTCCAGCCAGGACTCGTAGTACAGCTCGGTGTACTCCTCGTAGTCGGCCACCTGGTCCCACGGGGGCTCGGCCAGGTCGCGCCGCTCGGCGAGCTTGGCGCGGACATGTTCGGAGGTCTCGTCCGCGTAGACCTGGTCTCCCAGCAGGAGCAGGACGTCCGGGAGGGGGCCGCCCGCGATGGCCCGCTGCGCCAGTGCGTCCAGCGCGTCGGGACCCACCGGGTCGTGCCGGGAGCCCGCGGGGCGGGCCGCCCAGCGGCAGGAGCCGAACGCTATCCGGAACGGCTCGCTCTGACTGGGGGAGGCCTCGGGCGGGGGAAGCGTGCGGATGGTGCTGGGCGGGTACGCGGAGCCGGCCAGCGGCCACACCTCCTCGCCGTCCAGCGTGACGCGGTAGGGCGTCTCCGTGCCCGGCTCCAGGCCGACGACGGTGACGAGCGCGTAGTGGTGCCCGGCGACCTGCCAGGTGCGCGCCGCGCCCCCCGCCGTGGAGCCCTCGCAGTGCACCTCGGCCTCGCAGGGGCCCGCCGTCTCCAGCCAGACCGTGGCGGTGTCCTGATCGACGTAGCGCAGCAGTGGGCCCAGTCGGAGGCCGGTCATGCCCTTCTCCCTTGCGTCCCTCGTGCCCGTCGCGCCCCACGGCACGCCGTCGGCGGCGGTGCCGTGCCGCGCGCCGTACCGGCGTCGTCGTACCGGCGGTGCCGTACGGTGCGGGCTTTCGACCCGCACCGTACGGAACGAGGGAGCACTCCGACCAGTTTCCTGGCCGGATCCCGTCCTGCCCGCGAGCGGGCAGGACGGTCAGCAGGTGGCCAGCGCCTTCTTCAGGGCTGCCTTCTCCGGGGCGTCGGCCGTCATGTCGTAGGTGTGCTTGACCCAGACCCACATCCGCGCGTACTCGCAGTGGTAGCCGGAGGAGGGCGGCATCCACTCGGCGGGGTCCTGGTCGCTCTTCTCCTGGTTCACGTTGTCGGTGACGGCGAGGAGCTGGGCGATCTCCAGATTGTTGGCCAGTTCCTGACGCTTGTCCTGGGTCCACTCGGAGGCCCCGGAGCGCCACGCCTCGGCGAGCGGGACGACGTGGTCGATGTCCACGTCGGAGGGCTGGGTCCACTTCTCGCCGTCGTACGGGCTGGTCCACGAGCCCTTGGTCGGGTAGCAGTCGCTTCCCGTCTCGACGCCCTCGCCGTCGCGCTTGAGGATGGCTTCCCGGGTGTTGCAGCTGTCACCCTGGTCGATCCAGTGGGGGAACTTCTCGCGCGAGTAGCCGTCCATGGAGCCCTCGTCCGCCTCGGCGAGGTCCCCGAGCATCGTGGTGGCTTCCTCGGCGCTCGGCGGGGTGGGGGGCTCGGCGGCGGCGGGGGAGGCGCCCAGCGTGAGGCCGACCAGGAGAGCGGAGACGACCGCCGCGAGGGCGGCGAGGAGGGCCGACCAGCGTCGACGCGCGTAGAGGCGGCGGCCCGTGCGGTGTTCGTGCGGCATGCGAACTCCCTGTGTGTGGGGGGAAGTTGAGCGATGGTGCCGGATCGTGGTGCGGATGGTGCCGTTGGTGCGGTTCACAGCGTGACGGTCGTGTGCACGTCACATCAAGAGCCTGCCCGGGAATGCCCTCCCGGCCACACGCGATACACCCACACGACGGACACGGGTGGGGAGTTGGCCATCTGCCGCCCCCGGTGGCCTCGTTGGCTCCAGCGGCTCCAGCGGCCTCAGCGATGTCGTTGGCCCTGTTGGCCTCGTTGACCTCCTTGACCCCGGCGGGCCCGCTGGCCCCGGCGGGCCCGCCAGCCCCGGCGAACCCGTTGGCCCCGTCGGTCCGCAGCGGGCAGGCGGCGTGGCGTACCCCACCTCGGGCGGTGATCGCGCCGCGGCGGAGGCATCGCGTACCCTCGTACGCGTCTGAAGGGGAGTAGCTCTTCGCCGGACCGTCGACACACTGGCCCGCCGCGCGCGGGCCCGGCGCCCGGAGCGGGGTGCCCGCCACCGAGTGGCGGCGCCGCGCCAGCGAGACCTTCGGCCGCAGTGTCCGCGTCCGTGCGCCGTTGCACGGGTCGCCCGCGACGCTGCCGTGCCGAAGTGAGCTCGCGCCGGTGCGGCAGCCCGACAACTCAGGAGTCCCCGTGCTCAGCCTCACCGTCGTCGCCGTCGTCTTCGGCGTCGTCTTCCTCGCCGAGCTGCCCGACAAGACGGCCCTGGCCGGGCTGATGCTCGGCACCCGCTACCGCGCGTCCTACGTCTTCGCGGGGGTCGCCGCCGCCTTCCTGCTCCACGTCGTGATCGCCGTCGCGGCGGGCAGCGTGCTCACTCTGCTCCCGCACCGGCTCGTGCAGGCCATCGTGGGTGTGCTGTTCCTGATCGGTGCGGCCGTGCTGCTGCTCAAGAAGGACGACGAGGAGGAAGAAGAAGCCCGCAAGCCCGCCGACCAGTCCTTCTGGAAGGTCGCGGGCAGCGGGTTCATGCTGATCCTCGTCGCCGAGTTCGGCGACCTGACGCAGATCATGACGGCGAACCTCGCCGCCCGCTACGACGACCCGCTCTCGGTGGGCCTCGGAGCCGTCCTCGCCCTGTGGGCGGTGGCCGCGCTGGGCATCCTCGGTGGCCGCACCCTGATGAAGTACGTCCCGCTGCGGCTGATCACCCGGGTCGCCGCCCTGCTCATGCTGGCTCTGGCGGCCTTCAGCCTGTACGAGGCGATCGCCTGAGCCCCTCCCGGGCCCACCCCGGGCCCCGGTCGGAATGGGCCGGCACCGGCCGCCAGCCGATGGGGTGATGCCGAAGGGCGGCGCTCCGCGGGGCGCCGCCCGCCGCGCTCCCCCGGACGGACGCGGTCGCCGCGCCCCGGCGCGCACGGCGAGGCACCGTGGACGCATGAGCGGGGAAGAAGCGGCGGCACCGGCAGACACCGGCACGCGCGGGGTGCTGCTGCCGATCGGTGCGCTCCTGCTGGGCCTGCTGCTGGCCGCGCTCGACCAGACCATCGTCGCCACCGCACTGCCCACCATCGTCAGCGACCTGGGCGGCATGGAACACCTGTCCTGGGTGGTCACCGCCTACCTGCTGGCCGTCACGGCGGTCACCCCGCTGTGGGGCAAGCTCGGCGACCAGTACGGGCGCAAGCGGCTCTTCCAGACGGCGATCGTCATCTTCCTGGTGGGCTCGGCGCTGTGCGGCATCGCCCAGAACATGCCGCAGCTCATCGGATACCGCGCCGTGCAGGGCATCGGCGGCGGCGGGCTGATCACTCTTTCGATGGCGATCGTCGGCGACCTGGTGCCGCCCCGCGAGCGCGGTCGCTACCAGGGCCTATTCGGCGCCGTGTTCGGAACGACCAGCGTGCTGGGGCCGCTGCTGGGCGGGTTCTTCACCGAACACCTCAACTGGCGCTGGGTCTTCTACATCAACCTGCCCATCGGTGCGATCGCGCTGGTGGTGATCGCCCTCGCGCTGCACCTCCCGGTCAGCCGCCGCCCGCACACCATCGACTACCTGGGAACGTTCCTCATCGCGGCCGTCGCCACCTGCGTCGTGCTGGTCACCTCGCTGGGCGGCACGTCGTGGTCGTGGAACTCCGTACAGGTCTACGGCCTGGCCGTGCTGGCCGCCGTCCTGCTGGCCTGCTTCGTGGTCGTCGAGCGGAGGGCGGCCGAGCCCGTGCTGCCGCCGAGCATCTTCGCCGTACGGAACTTCACGCTCTGCGCGGCCATCAGCTTCGTCATCGGCTTCGCGATGTTCGGCTGCATGACCTACCTGCCCACCTTCCTCCAGGTCGTGCACGGCATCACGCCGACGATGTCGGGCGTCCACATGCTGCCGATGGTGCTGGGGGTGCTCGTCTCCTCCACCCTGTCCGGTCAGCTGATCACCCACACCGGGCACTGGAAGGTCTTCCCCGTGCTGGGTACGGCGATCACCACGGTCGGCATGGTGCTGCTGCACCGGATGACGCCCGACAGTTCGCAGTGGGAGATGGGCGCCTACTTCGCCGTCTTCGGGCTCGGGCTCGGGCTGGTGCTCCAGGTCCTGGTGCTGGTCGCGCAGAACGCCGTGCGCTACGCCGATCTGGGCGTGGCCACCTCGGGCGTCACGTTCTTCCGCTCGGTCGGCGCCTCGGTCGGTGTGGCCGTCTTCGGTGCGATCTTCGCCTCCCGGCTCGGCGGCAAACTGGCCGACGCGCTGCGCGGCAGCCGCCTCCCCCCGGACGTGACGCCGGAGAGCCTCAAGCACGATCCGCAGTCCATCGGACGGCTCCCTCCCGAGGCGAGGCGCGGGGTGCTGGACGCCTACTCGTCCTCCATCACGGACGTCTTCCTCTACGCCTCGCCGCTCGCCGCCCTCGCCTTCCTGCTGACCTGGCTGTTGCGCGAGCAGAAGCTCCGCCGCAGCGTGCAGGTGCCGGACGAGAGCGAGACGCTGGGCGCCTCCCCCGTGGAGCGCAGCTCCGCCGACGAGGTCACCCGCGCCCTCTCCCGGCTCTGCACCATCGAGGGGCGCCGCGACCTGTATGTGCGCGTCGCCGCGACGGCCGGGATCGAACTGGCGCCCGCCGCCACCTGGATGCTGTTGCGGGTCCACAACGACGGGCCCGTCGAGCCGGCGCTGCTGGAGGACGCCGGGGTGGTCCCGCGCCGGGTGGTCGTGGACGGCGCCAGGGAGCTGGAGGAGCGCGGTCTGGCGACCCGGGCGGGTCTGGAGCTGGTGGCCACCCCGCGCGGCGAGCAGGCCGCGCGGGAGCTCACGGACGCCCGCCAGCAGCTCCTGTCCGATCTGCTGGGCGACTGGTGGACCCCTGACCGCCCCTCGGACCTGACCGAACTGGTCAGGGAACTGAACGCCGAGACGGGCCGCTCGGAACCTCCCCGGGCGGCCTAGGCCTGGGGCCACGACCGCCCGGGGCCACAGCGGGGAACGGGCACGGTCGCGGGCCCGCGACCGTGCCCCGCGACCCCGGCACCGCGTCGGCGCTGAGCCGGTCCGGGAGCACCTCTCCCCCCCCGTCTGTCCCGTTCTGTGCCTGTCTGTTGACGTATCGACTTTTCACGGGTGGTTGACCCTGACCGACCCGGACCGCGTAGGGTCCACGACTGGACAGTTGCAGGCGATTCGGGCACGGCGGCTGCCGTGAGCCGGACAGGACGGCCCTACCGGGGCCGGACGGCGCGGCCGTACCAGGGGAGGGATCGGGATGAGGGGGGACGAACGCTGCCCCGAGTGCGGGGGGAGCGCGCTGTCGTGCGCGCACGGGCACAGACCCGGCGCGGGGGAGGGCGAACCTGAGCGCACAGAGGGGCGGCCGGCGCGCGAGCCGGCGGACCCGCTGCACATACGTCCCTACGTGCGGCTGCGCGAGGCCGGGTCGGACGGACCGGCCGCCTCGACGACCGGCGGGCCCGCACCCGGCGCACCCGAGGCCGAGCCGCCCCGGGTGACCAGGCCGGGAGCGGACGACGAGGGTGCCGCGCCGCTGCCCGACCTGTCGCCCTTCGCCGCGCAGGGCACGGAAGAGACCGCCGAACTGCCCGCCGTCACCGCGACCGGCGACGGACGGCCGCACGGCCGCAAGCGAGTCGGCGGACTGCCGGTGCCGCGGCGAAGAGCGGGGCGGCGCGGGGTCATGGCGCCCGCCAGTTCCGCTAGTTCCGTCGGTTCCGCCGGTTCCGCCGGCTCCACCGCGCGGCGTCGGGTGGCCGGCGCGGAGCGCCGCAGGCCCAGCACGGCGGTCTTCGCCGGGATCGGTGTGGCGGCCGTTTTGGGGGCAGGCCTGCTGACGACCCAGATCCTCACCGACGACGGCCGGAGCGCGGAGGACGGCCGCGCGATGCGCCGCCTTCCCACCGACGCGCCCACCCACGCGCTGCCGACTGCCTCGCCCTCCAGGTCGCAGGCCCCTCGCCTCAGCGAGCGGCCGAGCCCCCCTCCGTCCCGTACCGGCACACCGGGCACGCCCCGCGCCGACCGTGACGGTGACGAGCACACCGCGCCGCCCTCCCCCTCTCCTTCTCGCGAGGAAGGCGGGAGGGAGGGGCGTGCGGACGGGTCCGCCGAGGGCGGGCACCGCCACGGTCGCCCGCATCAGGCCCGGCCGGACGGGTCCGCGGGTGCAACCCTGCGCCCCGGCGACTCGGGGTCCGAGGTCGCCGAGTTGCAGAGGCGGCTGAAGCAGGCCGGGTACTACGACAGGGGCGCGGAGGAGGACGGTGTCTACTCCTCCGGTGTGCAGGAGGGCGTCTTCCGCTACCAGGCGCACTACCGCCTCTGGGACGACCCGCCCGGCGACTACGGCCCGGCCACCCGTCGCCACCTGGAGTCCCGTACGTCGGGGTGAGCGGGCTGGCGAGGAGCGGCACGCGGTTTGTATGATGGAGGAACAAATGGTCCCGCCCGTGCCCCCTCGCATCCGGAAGGGGCGTCCCTGACCCGGCGGGCGGGCCATCTGTCCTCGTTCGCCGTCACGGCCCGTGCGCGCCGGACGGCTCTGCGAGCCGTCCGAGACCGCCCGCGTCCCAGGGAGCCTCCCGCATGACGACCCCCTCGATCACCGTTCGCGGGCTGCTGCTCGACATGGACGGCACGCTCGTCAACTCCGACGCCGTGGTCGCCCGGATCTGGCGAGGGTGGGCCACTGAGAAGGGCCTCGACCCCGACGAGGTCCTGCGCGTCGCGCACGGCCGCCAGGGCCACTCGACGATGGCCGCCGTCCTCCCGGGCAGGCCCATGGAGGTCAACTACGCGGAGAACCGCGCCCTCCTCGCCAAGGAGACCGCCGACACCGACGGCATCGTGCCCGTCCCCGGCGCCCCGGCCTTCCTCGCGGCGCTCCAAGACCTGCCGCACGCGCTCGTCACCTCCGCGTCCCCCGCTCTCGCGGCGGCCCGCATGACGGCCGCCGGACTGCGGATGCCCCAGCTGCGTGTCACCTCCGAGGACGTCAGCGCCAGCAAGCCCGACCCGGAGGGCTTCCTCAAGGGCGCGGCCGAGCTCGGCTTCCCCGCCGCCGAGTGCGCCGTCTTCGAGGACTCGGCCGCGGGCATCGCCGCCGGCCTGGCCGCCGGCATGCCCGTCGTCGGGGTCGGCCCCCGCGCCGCCGAGCACCGGCCCACCCTCCACGTGCCCGACCTGGAACACGTCCGCCTCGAACCGCTCGCGGACGGCCGCCTCCGCCTCACCACCACCCCTGCCGCCGACGCCTGACCCGCCGGGCGTTCACCTGGCCGTCCGCCGGGCGTTCACCTGGCCGTCCGCCGGGCGCTCATCCGACGCGTCCGGCGCGGTGTCACCCCGGTGCGCCCACGGAACGGAATCTGCCCGTGGGCGCGGTCCGGGGCGGCTCACTTCTTCGGCGGGGCCTGCTGCACGACCTCGAAGGACCAGGTCTCCGAGCCGGTCGCGGCGGGCTTCGGGCGCTCCGCGCTCTCGGTGCCGCCGCTGCCGCTCTCCTCGCTGTCATCGCCCTTCGCGCGCTGGTGCGCTTCCTTCATGGGGCCGTTCATCCACGCCTGGAAGGCCTCCTCGTCCCGCCAGCGGGTGTAGACGAGGTAGCGCTCCGAGCCCTCCAGGGGGCGCAGCAGTTCGAACCACTCGAAGCCGTCGGCGCTCTCCACGAAGCCCTTGCGGGCGGCGAAGCGCTGCTCCAGCACCTCCCGCTGCTCAGCCGGCACGGTCAGCGCGTTGATCTTGACGATGCTCATGTCCCCATCCTGCCTCACCCGCCGACGGCCCCGACGGCCCGGCGTCCAGGCGTCCCGGCGCTCCGGCGTCCCGGCGCTCCGGCGCCCCGCGCCCGCTTCCGGTCGCCCGGTGAAAGGCTTGTCCCGTTCTGGTCAACCGGCCGGGTGCGGCTGTCAGGTAGCGAGTAGGTTTCTCGCGTCTGACGTGAGGGGGTCGCGCCGCGCGCCTGTGCGGTGCGGCCCGGGCACGGTGGTACGGCGCGGGGGGCCGGCGGTGAGCTGACCGGCGGACAGGACGGAGACGGCGGGGCGTGGCGGCGGAATCGGTGGCGGAGGGGCCCAACGGCCCCGACCGCGGCGGGAAGTGGTCCACGGGCGGGAACGGCCCTGGACAGGGCGGAGCGCGGCCGTGGAGCCGCGCCGGCTCGCGTCCGGGTCTGCTCCTGGCGGCTCTGTGGGTCCTCACGCTCGGCCTGGCGGTGCGGCAGGCCACCGCCGTGCTGCGGCTGCCGCAGGAGGAGCGGCTGGTCGACCTGTTCGCCTGGATCGGCGACAACGGCGTGCTGCGCCTGCACGGTTCGCTCTACGACGGTGACCAGCCCTTCACCGGTACACCCTTCGCCGGACTGGTGCTCAAGCCGCTCACCCGCCCCGCCGAGCAGACACTCGGCGTGGCCTGGACGTTCGGCACGATGCTGCTGGTCGCCGCCGTCGGCGTACTGGCGGCACGGGCGCTGCCGGGGCCCGTGGCGCGGCGCACCGCGCTGTGCGCCGTACCGGCCGCGCTGAGCCTGCTGGCGCTCTCCATACCCGTCCGCAACACCTTCCACCTGGGCCAGACCAGCGTGCTGCCCGTGCTGTTGGTGCTGGCCGGCTGGCTGCTGGGCGGCGCGCGCGGGGAGCCGGAAGCGCCCCACCGGGCGGGCAAGGCCCCCGGCGAGCGGACCGCCGCGCTGCCGGGCGCCGGGGCGGGCCGCGCCCTCCTGGGCGCGAAGACGGGGGGCGCCCTGATCGGTGTGGCGTGCGCGCTGCAGCCGGCCACCGTGCTGTTCCTGCCGCTGCTGTGGTTCACCGGCCGCCGTCAGGCCGCGGTCACCGGCGCGGGCACCTTCCTGCTGTGCACGCTCGCCACCTGGGTCGTGATGCCCGGCGACTCCACGGCGTACTGGATCCACCACGTCGCGGGCGCGGGACTGGGCGAGCCCGCCGACGCGACCGCCAACCAGTCGCTGCACGGCGCCCTGTTGCGCGCGGGACTGCACGGCCCCGCCGAGATCGTGCTGCTGGCCCTGCTGTCGGCCGTGGTGGGCTGGCTGGCGCTGCGCCGCGCGGTCCGCTACGCGCGGGACGGGCAGCCGCTGCTGGCCGCGGCGATCGTCGGCAGCGCCGCCGTGGTGGCCTCCCCGGTCGCCTGGCAGCACCAGCAGCTGTGGGTGCTGCTGGCCGTGGTCGGCCGGGTGGGCCGACGCTCGGGGGACCGGCTGGTGTGGCCGGTGTTCGTCGCCATGGTGATGACGTTGGACGGCAGCGCGCTGGTGCCGAAGGTCGCCGTGTTCGGGGTGTTCGGCGAGAACGCGGTGCTCTTCGCGGCGCTGCTCGCGTCCTGCGCCGTCCCCTTCCTGCGCCGCGACGCGCCCGTGTGGGACGCGCCCGAGCCCATGGGCGCCCTCAGCCGGCCCAACCTGATGCTGGAGCTGCTGCTGATCCGCGTCTGGTACTGGGCGTACTCGTGGGTCCGCGGCCACGCGCCCGACTCCCGCTCCCTCGCGGAGGGACACGGGCACCAGATCCTCGACGCGGAGTCCTTCCTGCACCTGGACGTCGAGCACGGACTCAACAAGCTCGCGGCGCGCACGCAGTGGCTGCGCGACGCCTGCGACTTCTACTACACGACGTTCCACTTCCTGGTGCCGATCGCTCTGCTGGCCTGGCTCTACGCCCGCCGGGTGCCCCGCTACCGGGGCGCCCGCACGGCGCTGGGCTGCGCCACCCTGCTGGGTCTTGTCGGCTTCTGGCTCTACCCGCTCGCGCCGCCGCGGCTGATGCCGGGGCTCGGCTACGTCGATACGGCACACGGGCCGCAGGACCTGTCCAACCCCGACTTCGGCGCGCTCACTTCGCTGTCCAACCAGTACGCCGCGATGCCCTCGCTGCACGTGGGCTGGTCGCTGTGGTGCGCCGTGGTCGTCTTCATGATGACGCGGAACGTCTGGCTGCGGGCGCTGGGAGCCCTCTACCCGCTGATGACCGCGTTCGTGGTGATGGCCACCGCCAACCACTATCTGCTGGACGCGGTGGGCGGTGCCCTGGCGGTGGTGGCGGGCTTCGCCGGCGCGCGGTGGCTGGCCCGGCTGCGGGAACGCAGGGCGTCTGCCGCAGGAGTGGTGCCGGGCGGCACGGACAGCGGGGAGCTGCCGCGGCCACGGCCGCCGGGCAGCGGTTCCGTTGAGGGTCCTTCGGGCGGACGTACCGCTGGTGGTCCGACGCGCGCACGTGCCGCTGCCGGTCCGTCGCGCCGAAGGGACGCTGCCGGTCCGTCGGCCGGGAACGCCCCTGCCGGTTCGCCGCCCGGCGGGACAGCCGTCGGCCGACCGCCGGCGGATGGGGCAACCGCCGGGTCCTCGCCGGTGGGCGGTGCGGCCGTCGGGTCCTCGCCGGTGGGCGGTGCAGCCGTCGGGTCGTCGCCGGTGGGCGAGGCAGCCGTCGGGACCTCGCCGGTGGGCGGTGCGGCCATCGAGGGCTCGCCGGTGGACGGGACTGCCGACGGAGGCCCGCCGGTGGGCGAGGCGGTCGGAGGACGGCCGCCGGCGGACGGGCTTGCCGACGGAGGCCCGCCGGCGGGCGGGGCGGCGGCCGACGCACCGCGGGGCGCGTGATGCGGCCGCCGAGCCCGCCGCGTCACCCGTGCAGCTTCAGACCCTTCACCGCCCGGTCCACCGAGTTCCGCGGACCGTAGAGCCCCAGCCCCGCGAGGGTGAGCTTGTCGGCCTCGACCG
Organism: Streptomyces sp. PU-14G; assembly: GCF_041028275.1. NCBI lineage: Bacteria > Bacillati > Actinomycetota > Actinomycetes > Kitasatosporales > Streptomycetaceae > Streptomyces > Streptomyces sp. PU-14G. The sequence goes on along the minus strand of NZ_JASKYT010000113.1, from coordinate 7,419 downwards.
CCCGGACGGCGGCGCGGTTGTCCGCGTCGTTGCCCGTGGCGAACATCTCGTCCGTGTAGACGGCGGTGGCCAGGCCGCGCGACAGGGCGCGCCGGTGCGTCGCCGCGAGCCCGTCCGCGTCCGCGGCGAAGCACAGCACCGGCTCGCGGGCCAGTGCCAGGTAGAGGTTGCCGGAGCCGTCCTCGTAGGGCTCGCCCATCACCTCGTCCGAGGCGTGCGCGATCCCGCTGGCCAAGAACGCGGTCACGTTGAGCTTCTGCCAGTCCGCGAGGTCGGCGCGGACGACGACGGCGATCTTCGTATCGAAACGCATGAGCCCAGGCTGCGGACGCCGCGGGCGGCCGTATTGAACGCTCGTGCGCACGAGGATGCCCACCCCGTGGACGACCGCGCCGGACGGCACGGGGTCCTGGCAGACTGACGAGCATGGGTGAGTGCGCGCGCCGGGACGCTGGAGCCGGCACCGCGGTGGGCGACTGGGTCCGCTACTGGCGGGCGCCCGACCAGCCGGTGGAGGCCATGCGCGCGCACTTCACCGGACACGTCTTCCACCGGCACAGCCACGACGCCTACTCCTTCGCCGTGACCGAGACGGGCGCGCAGCGCTTCCACTGCCGGGGCGGACGTCACACCAGCGGCGCGGGCATGGTGATGGCCTTCAACCCGGACGATCCGCACGACGGCGAGTCGGCCGTCGAGCAGGGCTTCACCTACCGCATCGTCCACCTGGGCCCCGACCTCGTCCGCTCCGTCCTCACTGACGCGGCGGGCCGTGACGCCCCCATGCCGCTCTTCCCGCAGCCGGTGCGCGAGGACCCGGTGCTCCGGCGCGCGCTGCTGCGCCTGAACGCCGCCCTCGCAGCCGGCGCCGCGGCGGGCGCGCTGGCGAGGAGCGAGCGGCTGACGGACGCCGTTCTCGCCATGGTGCGCCGGGGCGCGCGCAGCCCCGTGCGCGTCGGCGGCGCGCGCGCCGGAACCGCTGCCGTGCGCCGCGCCCGTCGGCTGCTGGAGGAGGACTGGGCGGGGGAGGTCCCGGCCGAGCGGCTGGCGCGGGCGGCCGGGTGCAGCCGTTTCGCCCTCTACCGCGCGTTCCGCGCCGAGACGGGCCTGCCGCCCAGCGACTACCAGCGGCAACTGCGGCTGCGCGCCGCCCGGCGGATGCTGGCGGACGGTGCCACGGCGGCCGAGGCGGCGGCGGGCTGCGGCTTCGCCGACCAGGCCCATCTGCACCGCTGGTTCGTCCGCTGTTACGGCATCACGCCGGGCGCGTACACGCGCGCCGTGTGAGGCCGCGCCGCCCGCCCGCCGAGCCACCCGCAGCGGTGTACGCCGCTCGCCCGCGCGCTGCCCTTCGTCCGTGCGTCGCCCGCGAAACGTGCGGGGCCCGCGAAACGTGCGGGGCCCCGCTGGGGCCCGTCATCCGTAGTGGACCCGCAGTTCCTTGATGCCGTTGATCCAGGCCGAGCGGAGCCTGCGGGGTGCGGGTCCCGCCAGGGAGATGCCGGGTACCAGGTCGGCTATGGCGTTGAAGATCAGGTTGATCTCCAGTACGGCGAGGCTCTTGCCCAGGCAGAAGTGCGGTCCTCCGCCACCGAACCCGAGGTGCGGGTTGGGGTCGCGGGTGATGTCGAAGACGTGCGGATCGGCGAAGACCTCCGGGTCGTTGTTGGCGGAGGAGTAGAAGAGGCCGACGCGCTGCCCCGCTGTGATCTTCTGTCCGCCCAGCTCGGTGTCCTGCGTGGCGGTGCGCTGGAAGGAGACCACCGGCGTGGCCCAGCGCACGATCTCCTCGGCCGCCGTGGCGGGCCGCTCGCGGGTGAACAGTTCCCACTGCTCGGGATGGGTGAGGAAGGCGTGCATGCCGTGGCTGATCGCGTTGCGTGTCGTCTCGTTCCCCGCCACCGCCAGCAGGATCACGAAGAAGCCGAACTCGTCCGCGTTCAGGTTGCCCTCGCCCTCGGCCGCCACGAGTTTGCTGACGATGTCGTTCGCGTAGTGGGCGGGGCACTCCTTGCGGGCCTGCGCCATCGTCATCGCGTACGAGACGAGCTCGGCCGCCGACTGGGTGCCCACCTCCTGCGTGATGGCGTACTCGGGGTCGTCGTAGGCGACCATCTTGTTGGACCAGTCGAAGATGCGGGAGCGGTCCTCCTGCGGGACGCCGATGAGTTCCGCGATGGCCTGGAGGGGCAGCTCGACGGCGATGTCCGTGACGAAGTCGCCGCTTCCCGCGTCCTTCGCACCGCTCACGATGCGCCTCGCGCGCTCGCGCAGGGCGTCCTCCAGGGCGCGGATGGCACGGGGAGTGAAGCCCCGCTGCACGATCTGGCGCACCCGCGTGTGCTCGGGCGGGTCCATGTTGAGCATGATGAGCTTCTGGATGTCGATCTGGTCGCGCGTCATGTGGTCGGCGAAGCGGATGACGGCGGTGTTGAGGTTGGAGGAGAACAGCTCCGGGCGGGTGGAGACCTCTTTGACGTCCGCGTGCCGCGTCACCACCCAGTAGCCGTCGTCCGCGAATCCGGCCACGTTGTGCGGCTGGGGGTTCCACCACACCGGGGCGGTCTCGCGCAGCAGGGCGAACTCGGGCAGCGGTACGCGCTCTTGGTAGACGTCCGGATCGGTGAAGTCGAACCCGTCGGGCAGCGCGGGGCAGGAGGACATCGGCGGCTCCACTCCCTCTCGGAGGTTCGGGCCTGGACGGCACCAGCGGCACCCGGAGCGGCCCCGGCACCACGGGTACCGGAGGAGCCGTCGAGGCGAGAGGCGCCGGGGGCGCCACCTCGTGGTGCTGACGGGCCATCAGAATCGCCCTGAAGGTAGTAACGGGTTCTACAAGTGGCAAGGGTCACGGCGGCGGAACTTGCGCACGGGGCGCGCGTCGGACTCGTGCACGCCCCTTGCGCGGCGGGGAGCGGCCTCCCCACACTGTCCGAAGAACTAGAACGCGTACTAGTTGTGTTCGTCGTGCTGGTGGGGAGCCAGCCGGGCTGGAGAGGACGACTCATGGCCGCCGAACCCGTCATCGTCGAAGCGGTACGCACCCCCATCGGCAAGCGCTCCGGCGCCCTCGCCACCCTGCACCCCGCCTACCTGCTGGGCGAGACCTACCGCGAACTCCTGGGCCGCACAGGCATCCACGCCGACTGCGTCGAACAGGTCGTCGGCGGCACCGTCACCCACGCGGGCGAACAGTCCATGAATCCAGCGCGCAACGCCTGGCTCGCCGCGGGGCTTCCCTACGAGACCGCCGCCACCACCGTCGACTGCCAGTGCGGCTCCTCCCAGCAGGCCAACCACATGGTCGCCAACATGGTGGCCGCCAGCGTCATCGACATCGGCATCGGCTGCGGCGTCGAGGCCATGACGCGCGTGCCGCTGGGCAGCGGCTCCAAGCACGGCCCCGGCAAACCCTGGCCCGAGGAGTGGCACGTCGACCTGCCCAACCAGTTCGAGGCCGCCGAGCGCATCGCCCGCCACCGCGGCCTGACCCGCGAACGCGTCGACTCCCTCGGCCTCCTCTCCCAGCAGCGCGCCGCCGCCGCGTGGGCGGAGGAGCGCTACAAACGCGAGACGTTCGCCGTGCAGGTGCCCACCACCGAAGAGGAACAGGCGGCGGGCGAGGGCATGTGGCGCTCCGTCGAGCGGGACGAAGGGCTGCGCGACACCTCCCTGGAGGCGCTCGCCGGGCTCAAGCCCGTCCTGCCCACCGCCGTGCACACCGCCGGCACCTCCTCGCAGATCTCCGACGGCGCCGCCGCCGTCATGTGGGCCTCCAAGCGCATGGCGCGGGCGTTGAAACTCCGGCCGCGGGCCCGCATCGTCGCCCAGGCCCTGGTCGGCGCCGACCCCCACTTCCACCTCGACGGGCCCGTCGACGCCACCCGCGCCGTCCTGGGCAAGGCGGGCATGTCCCTCAAGGACATCGACCTGGTCGAGATCAACGAGGCCTTCGCCTCCGTCGTCCTGTCCTGGGCCCAGGTCTTCGACCAGGACCTGACCAAGGTCAACGTCAACGGCGGAGCCATCGCACTCGGGCACCCCGTCGGCGCCACGGGAGCGCGGCTGATCACCACTGCCCTGCACGAACTGGAGCGGAGCGACAAGGAGTTCGCCCTCATCACCATGTGCGCGGGCGGCGCACTGTCCACGGCGACGATCCTTCAACGGCTGTGAGCGCGCGCACCGGCAGACGCGGGCGCGGGCCGGTGCGTGCGGGCGTGGCTCGTCGCGCGGCCGGTCAGCCGCCGGAGGCCGCGCTCGCCTGCTCCCGACGCCCCGCGGTCGGTTCCTTCCCCGCGGTCGGTTCCTTCGGCGCTTCCGCCGCGGTGGCGGCCTCGTGCAGCAGCGTCTTCGCCGCGGAGCGCGCGTGCCGCGCCGGGGTGGGGGAGTCGCTGATGGACGCGTTGCTCATCGCCCCGTCGAGCAGCACGGACAACTGGGAGGCCAGCCAGTCGGGGTCGCGCGCGCCCGTCTCGAACGCCAGACCGCGCAGGAAGGTGCGGACGGCCGACTTGTGGTCGCGCACCGCCTCGACGACCCCCTCCGAGCCCGCCCCCAGTTCGCCGAAGGCCTTGATGAACGCGCAACCGTGGAAGTCGGGCCCGTCCACCCAGTCGTAGAGCCAGTCGAAGACGGCCAGGACCTGCGACTCCGGGTCGGTGTGGTCGGCCACGCGCTCCTCCAGTGCGGTGCGGGCCCACCGGTCGCGGCGCCGGAGATAGGCCTCCACGAGCGCACCCTTCGAGGGGAAGCACTGGTAGATCTTCTTGAGCGAGACGCCGGAAGCGTCGCGGATCCTGTCCATCCCCACGGACTGCACGCCGTACTCGTAGAAGAGGGCGTCCGCAGCGCTGAGGATGCGGGTCTCGGTGGTGTCGTCGCCGTTCATGCTTCCGCTCTCCCCAGGTCTTGAGAACCGCCGTTCTCTACGATACGGTCTTACCGGAAGCGAGAACCAGCGTTCTCGCTTCCGTAACGGGGAGCGAACGGGGGACCGAAGCATGGCCGAGCGCATGATGTCGCGATGGACACGCTTAGGTGAGCTGGCGAGGGCCGGGCTGAACGCAGCCCCGGCCGTCGTCGGCCGGCGGGGGGCGAGACGTGCCGATGCCGGCCGCGCCGATGTGAGACCTGTCGCCGCGAGACCCGCCGATGCGCTACCCGTCGGTGCGTCATCCGCCGATGCGAGACGCCTCCGTGCCAGGCACCTCCGCGACAGACGGGTCGGCGCCTCCTGCGGATCGATTGCCGAGCGCGGCTGAGGCGTAGGCCGTCGCGGGCTGCCGCCACCGTTCCGTCGGGACGGCACGCCGTCCGCGCCGCCCCGGGGCGACGCCGCCTGGGGAAAGAAGACCGCCAGCGAAGAGGCCGCACGGCAACCGGTCGCACGAGTCGAAGGGCCTGCCCCTGCCGGCGGGCTCCCACCTGAAGCCCCGCGTTCCTGCCCGTCGGGGTCGGGCAGGAACGCGGTAAGTACGTGAGGCGGCCGGAGCCCACACCCGCCCGGGTCGCCTTATGCCCGGAGGTGCGGCCGTCCCCCGTCGTCGCCGGCTTCGTCCCTCTCCGGTAGCGACGCGAACGCGGCGGACGCGTCGAAGGCGGCACGCCGAGTGGCCCGGCGCAGTGCGCGCAGCACCGTGCCGCCCAACGTGGCGGTCAACGTGACGGTGAGGAGAGCCCGTGGAACGTCCCAACCCAACGAGGTGGCCACCACGTAGGCCCCGTACCTGGCCAGGTTCTCGTGCACCGGATCGCCCGGCACGAAGGAGAGACCGGAACCGAGCCCGGCGATGTACGGCCAGCCCTGCAAATTCATGACCAAGCCGTAGAGCAGCGCGGAAACCGCCCCGTAGGCGGCGAGAAGCAGCAGCTCCCGGCGCCCTCGCAGCGTGGCCGGGCCCGGCAGCAGCCCGGCCCCCATGGACACCCAGCCCATGGACAACATCTGAAACGGCATCCACGGCCCCACCCCGCCGGTAAGCAGCGCCCCGGCGAACATCGAGACGGCGCCGAGCACGAAACCGAAACCGGGCCCGAGGACCCGGCCCGACAACACCATCAGAAAGAACATCGGCTCAAGACCAGCGGTGCCCGCGCCCAGCGGCCGCAGCGCGGCACCGGCCGCGGCCAGCACTCCCAGCATGGCCACGGCTTTGGCGTCGAGTCCGGTCTCGGACACGGTCGCTACGGCGACCGCGAGCAGAAGGGGGAGCAGTGCGGCGAACAGCCACGGCGCGTCCTGTGAGTGCGCCAATCCGGAGCCCCGCCCGGCCAGCAGCGGCCAGGCGAAGGCGGCCACACCGGTGGCGCTGGTGAGGGCGAGCGCGGCGATCGACCTCGGTCCGAGCCGGATCGCCCTGACTCTCGGCGCGGAGGCGGGCGGCTGCGCCGGGGGCGGGACGTCGGCCGCGACCGGCGCCGAGGCCGGGCGTGCCGGTGCCGCAGGCGGGCCGGAGGGCCCCGGTTCCGTTGCCGGGTCTGAGCGTCGTCTCACAGCGCCTCCCTCACCTGGGCGACCGTCAACCACGGCTGCGGAGCCAGGATCTTGGAGACTTGCGGGGCGTAGGCGGGAGAGGAGGTGACGACCTCGTGGGTGGGCCCGTCGGCCACGGGCTCGCCTTGGGCGAGGATGACGACCCGGTGGGCGATCTCGGCCACCAGCTCGACGTCGTGGGTGGCCAGAATCAGCGCGTGGCCTTGCTCCGCCAACTCGCGCAGCAGCGTCACCAGCCGGGCCTTCGCGGCATAGTCGAGTCCGCGAGTGGGCTCGTCCAGCAGCAACAGCGGCGGCCTGGCCGTGAGGATGATCGACAGTGCGAGGGCCAACCGCTGGCCCTCCGACAGGTCGCGAGGGTGTGCGGTGTCGGGGATGCCGGGCAGCAGGCGGGACACGAGGGCGCGGCAGGTGCCGGGCGCTGCGCCGGCGTCCGCGTCGGCCGACCGGCACTCCCGGGCGACGGTGTCGGCGTAGAGGAGATCGCGTGGCTCCTGCGGCACGAGACCGGTATGGCGCAGCAGCTCCGCGGGGCGTGTCCGGTGCGGCACTCTGCCCTCCACGGTGACCCGGCCCGAGGTGGGGCGGTGCATGCCGACCAGGGTGTTGAGGAGAGTGGACTTCCCGGCGCCGTTGCGCCCCATCAGCGCGACGGTCTCTCCGGCCCGTATGCGGAGATCGACCTCGTGCAGGGCCGTCACCCGTCCGCGGACGAGCCCGAGCCGCGAGATCTCGGCGAGCGGTGAGGCGGAGTCGACCGGCGGGACGGCGGAGGCCGGTGAGTTCCTGCGCCAGCCCTCGGCCCCTCCGCGGGTACCGCCCTCGGCTCGGCCGCGGATACCGCCCTCGGCTCGGCCGCCGGTACCGCCCTCGGCCCCGCCGCCGGTACCGCCCCCGGCTCGGCCACCGGTACCGCCCCGGGC